>DAIPJR010000245.1:0-3278 GCA_036770165.1 Actinomycetes bacterium
GGCGGGTGCCAGCATCGCGAGCGCGGACTGCACGTCGACGCGCACGTCACCGGTGTGGACCGGCAGCGGGAACGGCTCGGCCGGCGGCAGACCGGGGTTGAACTCGTTGTCGACCAGGAGGCCCCACACGTTGCCGTAGGAGACGCGGCCGACCAGGTCTTCGATGTCGACGCCGCGGTAGCGGAGCGCGCTGCCGTCCTTGTCGGGCTCGGCGATCTCGGTCTCGAACGCGATGACGCCCTCGAGGCCCGGCTTGAAGTCCGACATTGGCTGCCTCCGTGCTTGTCCGCGCTTGTGGCGCGCCATCCGGTGCGGGTCGCGCCCCCAATCTAACCCCGGGGCGTGGAGGTGCTAGAACCAGGGCCATGGACATCAGGGCTATGGACAAGGTGAGCAGGGCCGAGCTGGCCGACCTCAGGCGTGCGTACGCCGATGCCGGGCTGGCCGAGACGTCTCTGGCTCCCGACCCTGTCCGGCAGCTCGAGCGGTGGCTGTCCGATGCCGTTGCCGCCGGGCTGTCCGAGCCGAACGCCATGGTCCTGGCGACCGTGGGCGCCGACTCCGTGCCGAGCGCTCGCACCGTGCTCCTCAAGGGCCTCGACGAGCGCGGGCTGTCCTTCTTCACCAACTACGGCTCGCGCAAGGGCACGGAGCTGACCGCGCACCCGGCGGCCAGCGTCATCTTTCCGTGGTACGACCTCGAGCGCCAGGTCGTGGCCGTGGGTTCCGTCTCGCGCGTCGGTCGGGCCGAGACCGAGGAGTACTTCCGGTCGCGCCCGCGGGGCTCGCAGCTGGGCGCCTGGGCGAGCCGTCAGTCGCAGCCGGTCGCCGGCCGCGGCGACCTCGACGAGCGGTACGCCGAGCTCGATGCCCGGTGGCCGGGCGAGATCCCGGTGCCGGACTTCTGGGGAGGGTTTCGGCTCGTGCCCGAGACCGTGGAGTTCTGGCAGGGCCGCCCGAGCCGGCTGCACGACCGGCTGCGCTACGTACGCGTACCGGACGGCTGGGTCGTGGAGCGGCTCTCGCCGTAGGAGGCGGTCCGCAGTGCCGGCAAAGGGCGCCGGGCGGACGACCTGCGGGCGATCACTGCCACGGAGGACAGGTGTCCGGGGGACGTTCCCGGTCGCCCGCAGGTCGGGTGACTGCTGGATCTGGCCGGCCGCTTGGGACCGGTCTGAACCTTGGTCAGCGGCTAGCTCGCAGCCACCTCACGCGTCCGTTGGGTACTCAAATCTGCGGACCACCTCCTTTCCGTGTACTCCGACGGTACGACCACGGCCGCCTCGGCACCACTGCATTCGCGAGGTCTGGTGCACCGGGTCCGGTGCCCGGCTGAGAGGCTGGCCGCGTGTCGTCCCCCCGCGTGCTCGCCCGGCTCGCGCGGAGCTTGGTGGCCGACGTAACCCCGCTCCGCGTGTCGGCGGACTACCGCCGGCTCTGGTTCGGCCTTGGCGTGAGCAACATCGGTCAGCAGATGACGGCCGTGACGGTGGCCGTGCAGGTCTTCCGCATCACCGGTTCGAGCTTCGCGGTCGGGCTCGTGGGCGCGTTCGCCCTCGTACCGCTCGTCGTCTTCGGGCTGTACGGAGGGGCGGTGGCCGACGTCATCGACCGCCGGCTGCTGATGTTCTGGTCGTCGCTCGGCCTCGCCTCGCTCTCGGTCGTGCTGTACGTGCAGGCGGTGACGCACGTCGACTCGGTGTGGCTGCTGTACCTCGTCGTGTCGGCGCAGTCGGCGCTGTTCGCGATCAACAACCCGGCGCGGTCGGCGGCCATCCCTCGGCTCGTGGGTCCCGAGCTGCTCCCGGCGGCCAACGCCTTGCAGCAGGTCACCTTCAACCTCGGCTTCACCACCGGGCCGCTCCTGGCCGGTGGCCTGATCGCCTGGGTGGGCATCGGGGCCTCGTACGCCGTCGACGTGGTGACATTCACCGCAGCGCTGTACGCGGTGCTCCGCCTGCCGCCGATCCCACCGCTCGGCGCGGTCCCGGGCCGGCGGGCCGGCTTCGCCTCCGTGCTGGAGGGGCTGCGCTTCCTGCGCGGGCGTCGCGACGTGCTGATGACGTTCCTCGTGGACATCAACGCGATGGTGTTCGGGATGCCGCGAGCGCTCTTCCCTGCCGTGGCCGGGCTGTTCTACGCCGGCGGCGCGGGGACGGTCGGCCTGCTCAGCGCGGCGCCGGCGTTCGGCGCGATGCTCGGCGCCGCCTTCTCTGGCGGGCTCTCCCGAGTACGGCGGCAGGGCCTCGCCGTCCTCGTCGCTGTCGCCGTGTGGGGGCTGGCGATCGCCGGCTTCGGCTTCTCCCGGGTGCTCTGGGTCGGCGTCCTCCTGCTGGCCGTGGCCGGGGCGGCCGACATGGTCAGCGCCGTGTTCCGTACGACGATCTTGCAGACTGCGACGCCGGACGCCCTGCGGGGGCGTCTGCAAGGGGTGTTCATCGTCGTGGTCGCCGGCGGCCCACGGCTCGGCGACGTCGAGGCGGGCACCGTGGCGTCCGCGACGAACGAGACGGTGTCCATCGTCAGCGGCGGGTTGCTCTGCGTGCTGGGCGTCGTCGTGCTGACGACGCTGTACCCGAGCTTCGCCCGCTACCGCCCGCCCGCCCCGCCGCTCCCGCCCGCGCCGCCGGCCCCCTGAACCTGTCCGTGTGAGATCAGGGCAGCGCCTGATCTCACACGGACATGAGGACGCGGAGGTCGGCGAGGAATCCCTCGTACGCGGCCTCGCGGTCGTCGGCCCGCAGGATCGCGCTCGGATGCAGGGTGGCGAGCAGCCAGCCGCCCTTCCACGCGGCGGGTTCGTCCGGGCGGGCGGTGCGCGGGAGCAGCCGGCCCCTGTCGCGGGTCACCCGGAACGTGGGGCCCAGCAGCGCGCGGCCGGCGGTGGCGCCGAGCAGGACGACGACCTCGGGGTCGACGACCGCGAGCTCGGCCAGCAACCACGGCTTGCAGGCCTCGACGTGCACGGCATCCGGCGTCTGGTGGATCCGCCGCTTGCCCGGCGCGTCCTGCGTGAAGCGGAAGTGCTTGACCGCGTTGGTCACGTAGCAGGAGGAACGGTCGACGCCGAGCTCGGCGAGCGCCCGGTCGAGCAGCTGGCCGGCCGGGCCGACGAAGGGCAACCCGCGCTGGTCCTCGACGTCGCCGGGCTGCTCGCCCACGAACGCGACCCGCGCCGTGGCCGAGCCGGCCGAGAAGACGGTCTGCGTGGCCGGTCCCGCGAGCTCGCACCCTGAGCACGTGCCTGCCGCCGAGCGCAAGGCGGCGAGCCCGGCCCC
>DAIPJR010000246.1:0-3224 GCA_036770165.1 Actinomycetes bacterium
TGCTGCTCGAGCTGCTCGCGCCAAGGCACCGACACGACGCGCGCGCTCACGCCACGTCCCTCGAGCACGTCCGCCGCACGACGGGAGAGGTCGACCTCGGAGCCGGAGGCAAGCAGCGTGACGTCGGGCGTCGACCCGCCGGAGCGCACCACGCGGGCGCCGGTACGACCAGTGGTCCCTGCCGGGCACTCCCCCACGGCCGGCAGCGCCTGCCGGCTGAGGATCAGGGCGGTCGGACCGTCTGTACGTCCCAGCGCCAGCCGCCAGGCGTCGACCGTCTCCGCAGCGTCGCAGGGCCGAAGCACGGCGAGCCCTGGGATCAACCGCAACGCCTCGACGTGCTCGACCGGCTGGTGCGTCGGCCCGTCCTCCCCGACGGCGATGGAGTCATGGGTCAGGACGTAGACGACGGGCAGCCCCATCAGCGCGGAGAGCCGGAGGGCCGGCCGCAGGTAGTCGCTGAACACCAGGAACGTGCTGCCGAAGACCCGCAGCCCTCCGTGCAGCGCGAGGCCGTTGAGGATCGCCGCCATCGCGTGCTCACGGATGCCGAAGCTGATCACCCGCCCGCCGTACGAGCCGCGCTGGACGGCGCCGACGCCGATCGCCGTACCGGTCGACCCGGCCAGGTCGGCCGACCCCCCGACGAGCTCGGGCCAGGCATCGGCGACCGCCGAGAGCGCCCGTGCCGACGCCTGTCGAGTCGCGCCCGCCGCGTCGACGTCGACCGCGCTCAGGGCCTGCTCCACCTCGACGGTCGGCTCGCCGGACTGCGCCCGACGCCAGCGTGCCGCAGCCGCCGGCTCTGACAGCGCCCACGCAGCCACCTGCTCGTCCCACTCCCGGTGGGCCAGCGCGCCTTCTGCCGCAAGCTCCGCGCAGCGGGCCGCGACGTCCGCGGGCACGTGGAACTCCTCCTCCGGCCAGCCGAACCGCGCTCGCGTGCCGGCCAGCTCCTCCGCACCCAGCGGGGCTCCGTGCGCAGCTGACGTCCCCTCGACCGACCGGGCGCCGAACCCGATCGTGGTACGGACCGCGACGAGCGACGGCCGAGGGTCGGCCACCGCCTCGGCGAGCGCCCGGTCGATGGCTTCGAGGTCGTCGCCGTCCTCGACGGCGACGGTGTGCCAGCCGTAGGCAGCGAAGCGCTGGTGGACGTCGTCGCTGCAGGACAGGCCGGCCGGGCCGTCGATGGTGATCTCGTTGTCGTCGTAGAGCACGACCAGCCGACCGAGGCCGAGGTGCCCGGCCAACGACGCCGCTTCGTGGCTGATGCCCTCCATGAGGCAGCCGTCGCCGGCAACGACCCAGGTCCGATGGTCGACGACAGGACTGAACCGAGCGCCGAGCATTCGTTCGGCCAGGGCCATGCCGACGGCGTTGGCCAGCCCCTGCCCCAACGGTCCGGTGGTCGTCTCCACGCCGGGGGTGTGGCCGTGCTCCGGATGGCCCGGCGTGCGGGAGCCCAGCTGGCGGAACGCGCGCAGGTCATCGGTGGACAGCCCGTACCCGAACAGGTGCAGCAACGCGTACTGCAAGGCCGAGCCGTGCCCCGCGGACAGGACGAAGCGGTCGCGGTCCGCCCAGGACGGGTCCGCCGGGTCGTGCCGGAGGTGGCGCGACCACAGCACCCATGCGAGCGGTGCGCAGCCCATCGGCATCCCCGGGTGACCCGATCTGGCTGACTCGACCATGTCTGCCGCGAGCATCCGGATGGTCGTGACCGCCCGGCCGTCCACGTCGTCGGCGCCGACCGCCAGGTCGGCGAGCGTCAGGACGGTCATGCTCGGCCCGTCGGCCGCGCGCACTCCCCGGCCGGGTTGACCAGACGCTCGGCGGTGACGTGCAACGGGTTCACGGTGGCCTCCTGTACGTCCCGGCGCGGGCTGCTGCTCGCACTCCGGAACGTACGGGTCAGGCCGTGGGCACTACCTCACCCGGCCGGGCGTACCCCCGGGTGATCGCTCTCCCCCCTGGCGGTGAGGTCGATCGCCAGCGTCTGGTCGAGGTCGACAGGCTCGGCCGACTCGGCTTTGGCCGGCCCGGCAGTGGCCGGCTCGGTGCCGCCCGGTTCGGTGCCGCCCGGTTCGGTGTCGTCGCTGGGGACCGCGGCATCGGTCGGCGCCAGGGACGGCCACTGCTCCGGTGTCGTGGCGAGGACCCCGTTCAGGATGTCCCGGATGCCAGCGATCTCGGTGAGCAGCTCGACCCGCTGGTCGACCAGGTCGGTCACCTCACGGCGCGCGGCGGCACCGAGCTCCTCCGCCTCGCGACGAGCGTCCGAGCGGGTGTCGGCCGCCTCACGCTCGCTGGCATGCCGGAGGGCCGCGGCGTCACGCTCGGCGTCGCTGCGGAGCTGGGTGGCCTCACGCTCCGCCAGGCCTAACAGCTGCGTCACCCGCTCGCCCAGCGCGTCGAAGGTGGGCTTGCCGCGTTCGTGCTCGGCCTGCATCCGTACCAGCTCGGCCGTCGCCGCATGCTCGCGCTGGGAGGTCTGCGCGAGCTGGGCCCTCAGCTGTTCCACCAGCACCGAGGCCGCGTGGACGTACCGGTCGACCTGGTGCCGGTCGTACCCGCGGAGCGCGAGGTCGAAGTGGTCCTGCTGCGCGGGCGCCTGCTGCTGGTACGGCACGGGTTCGACGACCGTGACCATCCCAGGTACGAGATCGCCCGACGGCTGGGGATCGCTCATGATCAGTCCTCTCGGAAGTCTTCCGATCCCTCCCCTCCCCTCCCCGCGGAGCTCCCAAACCCCCCTTCCCGCGACGATCGTGAGAGATCACTGCGCGACACGCCGGTGGGCGCAGTGATCTCTCACGATCGTCGGGAGGTGGGGCGCTGGAAGGCGAGGTCGCCGGCGGCGTCCTGGTCGAGCAGGTGGGCGACGAACAGACGCGTGGTCGCGGTCGGCGCGCGTCCGGTGACCGCGTGCCAAGGGCGCAGCAGCGGCGTACCAGGTACGGGTACCTCGACCAGGTCGCCCGCGGACAGCTGGCGGCGGACGGCGTCCTGAGACACGAGGGCGAGCCCGAGGCCCAGGGTGGCGGAGGCGACGACAGCGCCGTGCGAACCGAGGGCCAGCCGCGGCGGGTCGATCTCCAGCGCGTCCAGCAGGCCGAGCGTCGTGGCGCGGGTGCCCGAGCCGGGCTCCCGCAGCAGCCAGGGCGTGGTCATCAGGTCGGGGCGCAGCGCGGGGGCGGCCACGACGACGAGGGAGTTGCGGC
>DAIPJR010000247.1:0-3221 GCA_036770165.1 Actinomycetes bacterium
CGGACGAGCAGATCAGCGCGTTCGTCATCGGGAACATCGAGGACCGCGCCGTGGTCCAGCGCCGTCCGGTACCACCGGGCCGCTTCGGCCGGGGACAGCTGCCTGGCCGCGTAATCACCGGCCGTCATCGCCCAGTGCCGGGCCTCGGCGGGCAGCCCGCCCAGGTTGTAGTGGCGCGCTATCTGGCCCGCGTGGCGGATCGTGACTGCGCCGGGCTGTTTGGCCAGCACCTCGGCGGCTTGCCCGTGCAGCCGCCGGCGCCGGCCGCGCGGGAGCCCGGCGTACACGGCGCGGGCCACCAGGACGTGCACGAACCGCAGCGTCGCGGCCCGCGCCGGGACATCAGCCAGCAATCCGGCGGCCTCGGCCGCGTCGAGGGCGTCCAGCGCATCGCCCTCGGAGATCCCGGCCAGGTCAACCACCGCGTCTGCGGCGAACTGCGTGCCGAGCACGGCGGCCGCCGAGAGCACCTCGACGACCTCGTCCCCGAGGGAGCTGACGCGGCTCCAGAGGAGATTGCGCAGGTTCGCCGGGACCTCGTCGCCCGCCGCGGGGTCGGCGAAGTCGACCTCGGCCGCAGCGAGGGTAAGGCGCCCCGACTCCGCCCAGTGACGCGCCAGCTGGGCGGCATACAGCGGGTTGCCGGCGGTCTGATTGCGCAGCCGGGCCGGCACCGCAGAGGCGACCGCGGTCGCGTCGACCGCCAGCAGCGAAGCCGTCAGGCCGGCCAGCTCGTCCTCGTCGAAGCCACCCAGGCGAATGCGGCGCCCGGGACGGCATTCGAGGCCGGCGAGCACAGCCCGCAACTCGCTCGAGTGCCGTTCGTCCGTGTCGCGAGCGCTGAGGATCAGCAGCACCGGCACGTTGACCAGCGCACGGCCGAGGTGGCCAAGAAGTTCGTCGCCGAAGCCCAAACAATTCTGGCCAACCAACCAAAGGCCGGGTACCTGACCTGCGCGCGGCCTGGCGCGAGCGGCTGGAGCGCGAGGGCAAGCTGAGCACCGAGGGCAGCAGCATCCGCGACCTGGTCCTTGGCTCTTGAGGCTTGATGCATCGCCCGGAGACCGTCGGTCAGCTGACCGAGCAGATGCGCGACGGCGGCTACCTGGCTGACCGGGGGCTCGCGACGGCGTTGTTCGTGTCGCTCTCGCTGAACCGGCCGATCCTGCTCGAGGGCGAGGTCGGTGTGGGCAAGACCGAGGTGGCCAAGGTGCTCGCCTCGGTGTTCGGCCGCAAGCTGATCCGGCTGCAGTGCTACGAGGGCATCGACACCAACCAGGCGCTGTACGAGTGGGACTATGCGCGGCAGATGCTGCAGATCCGCGCACTGTCCGAGCGCCAGCTCGACGACGACGCTGCGGTCGACAAGCTGTTCGGCCCGAAGTTCCTGCTGGAGCGCCCCTTGCTCGAGGCCGTCCGTGCCGGCGATCGCGCAGTGCTCCTGATCGACGAGGTGGATCGCGCCGACGACGAGTTCGAGGCGTTCCTGCTCGAGGTCCTGTCCGACTTCCAGATCAGCATCCCCGAGATCGGCACCATCAAGGCTGAGAGCCCGCCGCTCGTCGTACTGACGTCCAACCGCACGCGCGAGCTGCACGACGCCCTCAAGCGCCGCTGCCTCTACCACTGGGTCGACTACCCGAGCCAGGAGCGGGAGCTCGAGATCGTGCTGGTACGTGCACCGGGGGCATCAGAGACCCTTGCCAGGAAGGTGGTGGCAGCCGTCCACCGGCTGCGCCAGCTCGACCTCGCCAAGCCGCCCGGCGTCGCGGAGACGATCGACTGGGTCCGCACCCTCGAGGTCCTCGGCGAGACCGAGCTCGACGCCCGCACGATGGACGACACCCTGGGCGCCGTCGTCAAGGAGCGCGACGACCTCGAGCTCGTGCGCGACAACCTGGAGGAGATCTCCAGCGGTGGCTGAGCCACCGTTCGTCGCCGTCCTGGTCGACTTCGCGCGCGAGCTGCGCGCGGCCGGGCTCGCGGTCGGCTCTGGCGAGGTCCTGACCTACTGCTCCGCGATGGCCCCCCTCGATCCCACCGACCTGCTCGACCTGTACTGGGCCGGGCGCACGACGCTGATCTCGCGCCGCGACCACATCCCGGTCTACGACCGGGTCTTCCGACGGTTCTTCCTCGACGAGGGCGACGATCTGCCCGAGCAGCTGAAGCTCACGATCCGGGCCACGGCCGAGTCGCAGTCCGTGCTCAACGTCCCGGAGACCGACCCGGACAGGACCGGTCACGACGAAGAGACCCGGCTCGGCCTGATGGCGTCGGACGCCGACGCGCTCAAGAACAAGTCGTTCGCAGCGTGCACGCCGCAGGAGCTGGCCGCCCTTCGCCGGATCATGATGCGCATCCGCCTGACGCCGCCGCGACGTCGTACCCGACGCTCGGTGGCCGCCCGTTCGGGCAGCACCCCGGACATGCGTCGCACGTTGCGCGAGACCATGCGTACCCACGGCGAGCCGTCCGAGCTGTTCTGGCGACGCCGCCGGCTCCGGCTGCGGCCGCTGATCTTGATCCTCGACGTCTCGGGGTCGATGGCCGACTACTCGCGCAACCTGCTGCAGTTCGCGTACTCGACGACGCGGGCCGCGTCCCGGGTGGAGGTGTTCTGCTTCGGTACCCGCCTCACCCGCATCACCCGCGAGCTGGAGCACCGCCGGGCCGACGATGCGCTGGAGCGCGCCGCGAAAGCCGTGTTCGACTGGGAGGGCGGCACCCGGATCGGCGACTCCCTCGCCACGTTCGTACGGGACTGGGGGCGCCGGGGGATGTGCCGCGGAGGGATCGTGGTGATCTGCTCCGACGGGTTGGACCGCGGTGACCCGGCGGTGCTCTCCACGGCGATGGAACGGCTGTCGCGACTCAGCCACCGCACCGTGTGGATGAACCCGCACATCGGCCCGCGCAGTCGCCATGACGCGGACTACCGACCGAGCACGCTCGGGATGATGGGCGCCGCACCGCACGTCGACCTGATGCTGTCGGGGCACGACCTGAGCAGCCTGGAGGAGCTCGCGATGCTCCTGCCCGGCCTGGGCTAGGAGGACGCCGTGCGGTGGAGCGTCAACGTCGTCGCCGAGGGTGACCGCGTGATGGGGCTCGACGAGGTCGTCGACCTCGCGGACGCCGTCGCGGTCAGCGGTGGGATCGCCTCGGGCATCGGTACGACGTCGTACGGCGCGCAGCTGCTCGTCGATGCCGACACCCGT
>DAIPJR010000248.1:0-3217 GCA_036770165.1 Actinomycetes bacterium
GCCCTACGCCGAGTTCGCCGGCTGCGAGCCGCTCGACGCCGAGGCGGAGCGGTTGTCCGGGCTCCGCCTCGATGCGCTGGAACGTCGCATCTCGGCCGACCTGGGGCGCCCCGGGGTCGCGCCGCCCGTCGCCGAGCTCGAGGCGCTGGTGCGGTGGCACCCGATGCGGGAGGCATTCTGGGCGCTGCTGATGTGCGCGCAGTACCGGGTCGGTCGACAGGGTGACGCCCTCGCCTCGTACCAGCGGGCCCGCACGACCCTCGCAGAGGAGCTGGGCATCGATCCCGGGCCGGCTCTCCAGGAGCTCGAGCGGCTGATCCTCGCGCAGGACCCGTCCCTGGAGCTGCCGGGGATGTCCACCTTCTTGCCCGCACGTCGGGACGTCGGCTCATATCCTGAGCGCGTGGCACTCGTGGAGAGGGCGCATCTGCTCCAGACCCTGACGGACCTGCACGCCCCGACGCTCGACGGGTCCGGTCGGCTCGTGCTCGTGCACGGCGAGGCGGGGGCGGGCAAGTCCGCGCTGGTGCGGGAGTGGGCCGCCTCGGCCGGCCCTCGCGCCCGGGTGCTGTGGGGTGCGTGCGACCCGCTGTCGTCGCCGCGCCCGCTCGGACCGCTCGTCGACGTGGCGCCGCACCTGGACCCCAAGGTCGGCGAGCTGCTGCGATCGGGGGAGCGCGACGGCCTCTTCGAGACCTCGCTGGCCGCGTTCGACGACTCCGGTCCCACCATCCTCGTGATCGAGGACCTGCACTGGGCGGACATGTCTACGCTCGACCTGATGCGGTTCCTCGCGCGCCGACTCGACGGCCGGCGCACCTTCGTCGTCGCGACCTACCGGGACGATCACCTGCAACCGTCCGACCCGGTACGGGTCATGCTCGGCGACATCGCGTCGCAGCCGGTCGTCTCCCGGCTCGCGGTGCCGTCGCTGTCCGCCGCGGCCGTGAGCGAGCTCGCCTCGGGTACCGGTGTCGACTCCGACGCCCTCTACTGCGAGACGGGCGGCAACGCCTTCTTCGTCACGGAGATCCTGGCGTCCGGTGGCCAGCAGCTCCCGTCGACCGTGCAGGACGCGGTGCTCGCGCGGGTCCACCGGCTCTCTCCTCAGGCCCGCCTCGCGGTCGAGACGGCGGCGGTGATCGGCTCGCGGATCGAGCCGAGCCTCGTGCACGCGATGCCAGAGGTGTCCGCCGACTCGGTCGACGAGTGCGTCAGCGCCGGCATGCTCCGCTTCGAGGCGCCGGCATACGCGTTCCGGCACGAGCTCGTCCGGCAGTCGGTGCTGTCGGCGATCCCACCTGGGCGCCTCGGCGCACTGCACTGGCAGGTGCTCGACCGGCTCCGGTCGATGCCGATGTCACCGCGCCCCTACGCGCGCCTGGCCGAGCACGCCGACATGGCGGGTGACCCGCAGGCGATCCTCGAGTTCGCCGTAGCTGCGGGCGACTCGGCGGCGAGCCTCGGCTCGCACCGGGAGGCGGCCTACCAGTACGGCCGCGCGATGCCGCACGCCGGGCTACTCGACGTCGATGCGCGCATCCGGCTGCTGATCCGGCGGGCCGAGGAGTGCCAGGTCTCGGACGACCACGAGCACGCGATCGCGGCGTGGGACGAGGCGCTGGTGCTGCTGCGCGCCGCCGGGCGTGACCTCGACGTGGTCGACGCGCTGCTCGGCCTCGACGAGTCGTACTACACCATCGGGGACAACAGTCGCGGCACGGACTTCGTCGACGAGGCTCTCGCCCTGCTCGACGGCACGGCTCCCAGCCCGCAGCTGGCGTCGGCCCTCACCCGCCGCGGCCTGCACTACTTCCGCGCCTCGGCGACGTCGGACGCCGTCCCGTGGCTGGAGCGTGGCGTGCAGCTGGCTCGTGAGGTCGGCGATCACGCGGTCGTCGCGCGGGCCTCCAGCGCTCTGGGGAGCGCGCGCTACCTGCTCGGGCAGCGCGAGGCAGGGCGCGAGGAGGTGAGGGAGGCGCTGCGGATCGCACTCGAGCACGACCTGGAGGACAGTGCGGCGCGCATCTACCAGACCCTCGGGGCGCTGATCTGGCTGGACTTCGACCTGGTCGAGGGGCACGCCCAGCTCGAGGAGGCCGAGCGGTACACCGCCGAGCGTGACCTGCAGGGGCACCTGATGTGCGTCCTGGCCAGCGAGATCACCATGAAGCTCGACCTCGGTCGCTGGGACGACGCCGTCGTCGAGGCCAACGACCTGCTGTACGTACGGAACACCGGCCGTGCGAGCCGTATCGAACCGCTCATGGCCCTTGGCCTCCTCGGTGCCCGGCGGGGCGACCGGGACGACGTCTGGAAGAACCTCGACGAGGCCCGCGACTACATCGCCAAGTCGCAGACGCTGGGCTACCAGGCGATGATCGCGGTCGGACGCGGCGAGGCTCACCTGCTCGAGGGCGATGTCGACGCGATCCGGAGCGACGTCCTTCCCTGGTACGAGGAAGCGGTCCGGCTCCAGGACGGGGAGGTCCTGCCCGACCTGGCCCTGCTGGTCTGGCGCGCCGGTCTGCTCGAGACGCCGCCTGAGGGCCTGCGCGAGCCGGACCGGCTGTCCATGACCGGCCGTCACCGGGACGCGGCGTCGTTCTGGTCGGCGGCGGGAGCGCCGTACCGGGCAGCCTGGGCGTTGCTCGACAGCGACGACGAGGTCGACCTCAGGGAGGCGCGTGCGATGTTCGACCGGCTCGGTGCGGCGGTGCTCGTGGAGCGTACGGACGCCAAGCTGCGGTCGATCGGTGCGAGGGTGCCGCGCGGTGCCAGGGCGAGCACGCGGGCCAACGTCGGCGGGCTGACCGACCGCGAGCTCGAGGTGCTCGACCTGCTCGACACGGGACTCCGCAACGCCGACATCGCCGCCCGGCTGCACCTGTCGGAGAAGACGGTGGGCCACCACGTGTCGTCGATCCTCGCGAAGCTGGGCGCCTCCTCGCGCGGCGAGGCCGTGCGGCGGGCCCGCGACCTGGCCGACGTCGGCTGAGGGTGCCGGCGACGGCGTACCCGAGATAGGGAGATCGAGTCCGCAACATGGGGACGCCTCCCGATGCCCGGTGCGCCCGGACTCTGGCTGACTGGTGCCACGACGGACCGACCGGCGGTCCCCGCGTACGAAGGAGAGACCGATGCCCCGCTACCTGGTCGAGCGCACCTTCCCTGACGGGCTCGAGATCCCGACGACCGACGACGGCGCCAGCACGTG
>DAIPJR010000052.1:0-9980 GCA_036770165.1 Actinomycetes bacterium
AGTCTTCGGCGGGTGCCGCCGCGCGACCAGGCCCGAGCCGACCGCTGTGGACGAACCGCGCTGACGCGTTCCCTGTGCACAGCTGGATCGTGAACCCGTAGTGGCACCATGCTCTGGTGAGACGTGCGTCCCTGAACCCACATGGACAGCGAGGTAGGACATGGGTGAGCTGAGCTGGTCCGCGGGCTGCTGATGGCAGGGAGGCCCGGTCGTGCGTGACGTCCTCCTCTTTGTCGGTGTCTTCCTCGCCTGCCTGGTCGAGGCGGTCGAAGCGTTGACGATCGTCCTGGCCGTGGGGCATACCCGCGGGTGGCGACCTGCCTGGGAGGGGGTGGCCGCCGGTGTCGCCGTCCTCGCGGTGGTCGTGGGAGCGCTGGGCCCGGCCCTGACCGTGATCCCGATCAGTGCGCTGCGGCTCGTCGTCGGTGGGTTGCTGCTGATCTTCGGGCTGCAGTGGCTACGCAAGGGAATCCTTCGTGCCGCTGGTCTCAAGGCGCTGCACGACGAAGAGGCTGCCTTCGCTCGGGAGACTGTGGCTGCACTCGCCGCAGGAGAGGCCACCGCCACCGCGCGCGACTGGTACGGCTTCACGGTCGCATTCAAGGGCGTGCTTCTCGAAGGCCTCGAGGTGGCGTTCATCGTGGTTACCTTCGGCGCCAGCCAGGGGAGCCTGGGGCTCGCTGTCGGAGCGTCGGTGCTCGCTGTGGTCGTCGTCGTGTGCCTCGGCTTCGCTGTACGGCGCCCGCTCGCTCGGGTCCCCGAGAACACGCTCAAGCTGGCCGTCGGCCTGCTCCTGACCAGCTTCGGGACGTTCTGGGCCGGGGAGGGCGCCGGGCTGTCGTGGCCGGGAGGAGACGCCGCCATCGTGGTGCTCGTCGCGGTCTACGCGTCGGTCGTGCTGGCGCTGACGGTGTGGTTGCGCGGCGGACTCACCGTCTCGTCGGGCACCGGGGGGAGCGTCGCGTGAGGCGGCTCCGAGCATTCGCGTTCTTCTGGTACGACTTCCTCGTCGGAGACGACTGGCTCCTCGCCGCGGGTGTCGTGGCGGGCATCCTCGCCGTCGACCTCCTGCAGCGAGCCGGGCACGACTGGTGGTGGCTGCTCCCGATCGTCGTCGTGGCGACGCTCGGGGTGTCGCTCGGGCGCGCTCGGCCCTCTGTCAGGAAACGGTGACAGAGGCGTCGTCGAGGGCGGTCAGGAGACGGGAGCGCGGATGATCGCGACGGCGCTGTGCGCATGATGCAGAACGCCGTGGCCTACCGAGCCCAGCAGCAAGGAGCGGAATCCGCCGAGTCCCCGGGACCCGACCACCACGAGCTCGGCACCCGTCGACGCTTCGACGAGGACGGAGACGGGCTCGCCGCGTACGACGCGCTTGGTGACGTCGACCTCGGGGTACTGCTCGGACCAGCCGCTCAAGGACTCGGACAACGCCCGTGCGGCGTCGTCGTCGGACACCGACAGCACCGCGTTGTCGGTGAGCCAGCCGTCGGACTCGACGTGCGGCGCCCGCCACGCGAACAACGCCGTGAGTCCCCGGCCGCGGAATGCCGCCTCCTGGAACGCGAAAGCCAGGGCGGCGGTCGCATCCAGCGACCCGTCCACGCCGACGACGACGCGGCCGGCCTCCGGCCCCGGCAAGACACCTGGCGACCGTACGACGACCACGGGGCAGCTGGCGTGGGCGGCCAGGTGCAGGCTGGTTGACCCGACGAGCAGCGCGTCGAAGGCGCCGTGACCTCGGCTCCCGACGACTCCAAGGGCGGCGTCGGAAAGGAGCTCGAGCAGGACGGGAGCGGGGAGCCCGGGAACCAGAGTGGTGGCGATGTCGACGCCCGGCGCCTGCGCTCGTGCTCGCTCGGCCGCGTCGGTGAGCAGCTGCTCGTCGGCGGCGAACAGCTGGTCCGGGTCGGGCTCGACGAGCGTCACGAAGCCGGCGATCGTCGGCGTGGGGACGTAGCCCGCATGGGCGATCAGCAGCGACAGGCCGCGGTCTCGTGCTTCGGTCAGGGCCCAGTCGAGTGCCAGTCGGCTCGACGGTGACCCGTCGTACCCGACGACCACCTGCGTGCTCGTCATCCAGACCTCCGCTGTCGGGCCATGAGAGCTTGCCGCTCGCACCTCGCCACTTTCACTCTACGGGCGACGGCGACGGCGCGAACGGCTGAGCGTGGGTGACGTGTGCCACGGCTAGTCTCCCCGTGTGGAGCGAGAGGTTAGGTACGCCGTCAATGACGGGGTGCACATCGCCTACACCGTCGTCGGTGACGGTCCCATCGATGTGGTCTACACCTCGGGGATCTGGTCGAACCTGGATGTGATGTGGGAAGAGCCTCGGTGGGCGCACTTCCTCGACCGGCTGGCGTCCTTCTCCCGGCTCATCGCCTTCGACATGCGCGGTGTCGGGTTGTCCGACCGGGGGTCAGACCCACCGTTCCTCGAGTCGCAGATGGACGACATGTCTGCCGTCATGGGGGCGGCAGGCAGCGAGAGCGCGGTGATCTTCGGTGGTGCGCGCGGCGGGGCGATGTCGATGCTCTTCGCAGCGACAGACCCCGAACGTGTTCGAGCGCTGGTGCTGTATGCCGGGGTGGCGAAGACCGTGCGCAGTGCTGACTTCCCGTACGGCAAGTCGGCGCAGGAGCAGCAGGTGTTCTTCGACAGGTTCGTCGCGGAGATGGGGACGGGCCAGAACCTCGACCTGCAAGGGCCCGGCGCCCTCGACGATCCGCGCTTCGTACGTTGGTGGGCCCGCTTCGAGCGGCTGGTCGCGACGCCGAACGCCTACCGCGAGCTTGCGGCGATCTTCCAAGACCTGGACGTCCGCGCGGTGCTGCCCTCGATCCAGGCGCCGACGCTGGTGCTGCAGCGGGTCGGCGACCGGGTCACCCCCGTGGGGCAGGCGCGCTACCTGGCCGCGACGATCCCGGGCGCGCGCCTTGTCGAGCTTCCCGGTGATGACCACATCCCGTTCCTGGGCGACGGCGACGCGGTGGTGGACGAGGTCGAGGAGTTCGTGACGGGTACCCGCCCGGCACCGGACGTGGACAGGCTCCTGGCGACCGTGCTGTTCACCGACATCGTGAGGTCGACCGAGCAGCAGGCCACGATGGGCGACCGCGCGTGGAAGGAGCTGGTGCTCGCCCATCACCGGCTGGTCCGTGCCGCCCTCACGAAGTGGCGCGGCGTCGAGAACGACACGGCAGGAGACGGCTTCTACGCCACGTTCGACGGGCCTGCCCGTGCCGTTCGTTGTGCGCTCGAAGTCGCCGACCGGGTCCGTGGCCTGGGGATCGAGATCCGGGCGGGGGTCCACACCGGTGAGTGCGAGATGGTGGACGGCAAGTGCGGCGGCATCGCTGTCGCGACCGGGGCCCGGATCTCCGCCCTCGCCGGACCCTCCCAGGTCCTGGTCTCCCAGACGGTGAAGGACCTGGTCACCGGCTCCGGCCTCGTCTTCGCGGACCATGGCGAGCACGTGCTCAAGGGCGTGCCGCAGCGCTGGCACCTCTTCGCCGCATCGGGCGTCGACGCGAGGACCTAGCAGGCCTACGCCGGCTGACCCAGCTCCTCCGCCACCGCACGGAGGAGTGCGGGCAGCGCCGCCTCGACGGCAGGTGAGAACCCCTCGCCGTGGCCGAGGTCCGCGGCTTCGACCGCGAAGACCACCAGCCGGGCCGGCTCCAGGCCGAGCAGCTCACCTAGTCGTGCCGCCTGTTCGAGCGACAGCTCGTGCGTGCTGGCTGGGGTGGCCGAGAGCTCCGTCGACCCTGTCGCCCCCGGGTGGACGCGGTGGATCCGACCCGGGCTCGACGGCTCGCAGCGGACCGCGTCGACGACGATGGCGAGACTTGCTCCTGCCCAGGTGTGCAGCAGGTCGCTCGTGGTGGCCGGCAGGGTGGCAGTGCGCACGCCTGGCAGTCCCAGCGCCTCGACGGCGTCGGCGAGGGCGGGCCCGATGCCGTCGTCGCGGCGGTACGGGTTCCCGATGCCCACGACCACCGTGTCCGACAGGTTCACCTGCGGTCCATCGAGAGCCGCAGGAAGTGCGTCGAGCACGAGATGCACGGGTCGTAGTTGCGGATCGTCCGCTCGCACAGCGAGGTCAGGGCGGCGTCGTCGAGGTCCAGGTGGGCCGAGACGACCTCCGCGAGGTCGGCCTCGATGGCCGCCTGGTTCTGCGACGTCGGGGGGACGATGACCGCCGACAGGATCCGGCCGTCCGCGTCGATCTCGTACCGGTGGTACAGCAGTCCCCGGGGTGCCTCGCTCACGCCATGGCCGACGCCGGCGACCGGCGGTACCTCGGCCGCAGGCGGGTCGGGACGTTCGTACTCGGCGATCAGCCGCAACGCCTCCTCCACGACGTACACGAGCTCGACGGCGCGTACGACGATGCTGCGGAACGGGTTTCGGCAGGTGGCGCCGAGCCCGGCGTCGGCCGCGGCCTGCCGTGCCGTCTCCGACAGCAGTCCGGAGCTGATCGTGTACCGGGCCAGCGGGCCGGTCAGGTAGCGCTGCCCGTCCAGGGTGGCCTGCAGAGCGGTGGAGTGCGGGACCTGGTGCTCCACCACGTGCTCGGAGAAGTCACGGGCCGTGAAGGCCAGCCCGCCGGAGGAGAGCAGCGAACCGGCCTCGATGGCGTAGACGTCCGGACGATGCAGCGCCAGCAGCTCGTGCGGGAGCTCCAGCTCGGGGAAGTCGAACGTGGCCACCCACCACACGGTCGCCAGGGCGTCGTCGAGCGCGCGGCGAAGCTGCTCGGCGAGCGGCGCCAGCTCGCCCCGCGTCGGTGCACGGTGGAAGCCGCCCAGCCGCGGGTTGACCGGATGGACCGCCCGGCCGCCGACCCGCTCCAGGACTGCGTTGCCGGCCTTCTTGATCCGCAGACCACGCTCGACCTTGCTCCGGTGGTCGGCGGCGAGGCCCAGCACGTCGTCGTACCCAAGGAAGTCCGGCGCGTGCAGCAGGTAGATGTGCAGGGCATGGCTCGAGATCCACTCGCCGCAGTAGAGCAGCCGGCGCAGGGCGGCGATGCGGGCGTCCGGCGTCACCCCGCACGCGTCCTCCACGGCCAGCCACGCGCTCGTCTGGTAGGCGACCGGGCAGATCCCGCAGATGCGGGCGGTGATGTCGGGTGCCTCGGTGTGCTGCCGCCCCCGCAGGAGGGCCTCGAAGAACCGGGGCGGCTCGTAGATCTGCAGGGACGCGCTCTCTACCACGCCGTCCCGGACGACGACATCGAGCGCACCCTCGCCCTCGATCCGGGCGAGCGCCTCCACCCGCAGGTGGCGTCCGTCTGTCGCGCTCATCCCTTGCTCCGCCGCTCGGCATACGGCGGTGCAGCGACGGTGAAGGTCGAGAGCACCAGATCCACCGAGCGGCTGGTCATCCCGCCCGCGCGGAGCAGGGTGACCATCGCGGGGACGTTCGCACCCGTCATCGGGCCGAAGCAGCCGTAGCAGCCACGGTCGACGGCCGGGCACAGCGCACCGCACCCGGCGTGGGTGATCGGGCCGAGGCACGCGGTGCCTGCGGCGACCATCACGCAGGTGAGGCCCCGGCGCTTGCACTCGGTGCAGACGCTCGTGTCCGGGACGTCCGGGCGCCGCCCGGCGAGGAAGGCGGAGATCACTTCGAGCAGCTGGCCTCCGTCGATGGGGCAGCCGCGCAGCTCGAGGTCGACCGGGACGTGAGCGGAGATCGGCGTCGAGGTGGCCAGCGACTCGACGTACTCGGGGTGGGGGTAGACGACGGAGCGGTACTCCTCGACGTCCGCGAAGTTGCGCAGCGCCTGGATCCCGCCGCTGGTCGCGCAGGCGCCCACGGTCACCAGGAACTTCGACTGCGCCCTTACCTCGCGGATGCGGGCTGCGCCGGCCGCGGTACTGATCGACCCCTCCACCAAGGACAGGTCGTACGGGCCGGGCAGGACCGCGCTCGATGCCTCCAGGAAGTGCGCGACACGGACCTCACCGGCCAGCGTGAGCAGCTCGTCCTCGCAGTCGAGCAGGGTCAGCTGGCAGCCGTCGCAGGAGGCGAACTTCCAGACGGCGAGGGTCGGGAGGGCGCTCATCACAGCTCCTTGACCGCAAGCAGCGGGCCGGCACGTCCGTAGTCGACCACGGGACCGTCGCAGCAGACCAGGAGCGGCCCCAGCTGGCAGTGCCCGCACAGTCCCACTCCGCACTTCATGTCCCGCTCCAGCGAGATCCGGATGTCGCGGGGGAGCATGCCCTTCTGCAGCAGCACCGAGGCCGAGAACCGCATCATGGGCTCGGGCCCGCAGACGAACGCGATGGTGCGTGCGGGGTCGAGCTGGAGCCGTGCCAGCGGCTCGGTGACGAATCCCACCGGCCCGTCCCAGCCGGGTTCGGCGCGGTCGACGGTGATCTCGACATCCAGCCCCGGGACCTCGGCCCACCGCGCGAGCTCCTCGCGGAACAGCAGCTCAGCGGGGCTGCGGGCACCGGCGACCAGGGTCAGGCGGCCGTACGACTCGCGCCGGGCGAGGGCACCGAGCACGACCGGGCGCAGCGGCGCCAGGCCCACGCCCCCGGCGACGATCACCAGGTCGTGCCCGGCCGCGGTGTCCAGCGACCAGCTCGTCCCGAAGGGACCTCGCGCCCCGATCAGGTCCCCGGTCTGCGCGTCGTGCAGGGCTCGGCTGACCGCACCTACGTCTCGGACGGTGTGGACGAGCTCGGTGCCAGCGGACGAGAGATCACCGCTCATCGAGATCGCCACCTCGCCGATCCCGTGGCGGTAGAGCATCGTGAACTGCCCGGGCAGACCCGGCGGCAGCGCGTCCCCGACCGGCTCGAGCACCAGCGTGACCGAGTCGTGCGTCTCCACCCGCCGGGACGTGACCCGGTAGGGGAGCGGCAGCATCGGATCCCGGTCAGCGCTCGCGACGATCACCGCCCTCACCGCTCTCGCTGCGGTCACGAGGGCTGCCGTAGAGGTCGAGGAGACGGGACCGGCTGGCCTGCAGGCGCAGCAGCAGCGACTCGAGGAGGCCGAGTGCCAGGGGGTAACCCAGGACGGGGTCCTCGGCTGCGAGTGTTCGGAGGCGGACGGCGTCGAGCTCGTACGCCTGGACCTCGGTCTTGGCGATGGCGGTGTAGTGCCAGTGATGCGGCGGTACGAGCCAGGACCAGCCCAGGATGTCACCCGGGCCCAGGGTCTGGATCTCCACGAGTCCGCGCCCGGGGACCGACGAGGCGAGCGACACCAGGCCGGCACGGATCAGCCAGACACCGTCCGCGGATGCGCCGTCCTCGAACAGCTGCGCGCCGGCGGGGTACTCGATCGGTCGCGCGAGCCCGGCGACGGTGGTGCGCTGCACCGCGGTCAGCCGCTGCAGCACGGCGAACCCGACGAGGTCAGCGGGCTGTGTCGTCACGTCCTCCACCTCCCTCGGCCGGAGCTGCCGCGCGCACCGGCAGGAGGGCATCCAGCCGCGCGACCTCCTCGGTGATGTCGATGCCGGCGGGGCACCAGGCGATGCAGCGCCCGCAGCCGACGCATCCCGAGCTGCCGAACTGGTCGTACCAGGTGCTGAGCTTGTGGGTGATCCACTGCCGGTACCTGCTGGCGCCCGAGACCCGGACGCTGCCTCCGTGCAAGTACGAGAAGTCCAGCTCGAAGCACGACGCCCAGCGCTGGGATCGCTCGGCGGCGTCGCCGCCGAGCTCGGTCGTGTCCGTCGTCGTCGTGCAGAAGCAGGTCGGGCAGACCGCGGTGCAGTTCCCGCAGGTCAGGCAGCGCTCGGCGACCTCCGACCAGACCGGTGAGCTCGCGCTCTGCCCGAGGAGGGCACGGATGTCGCCGGCCGGCAGCGCCCGACCCATCTGGGTGCCTGCCGCAGCCAGAGCTGCGTGGGCGTCGTCGATCTCGGGGTCGGTGGCCGGGCGGTGGGGCAGGAGGTCGAGGATCCGGCCGCCCTCCGGCGTTCCCACCTCCACCAGGAAACGGTGGCCGTCACTGTCGATCCGCTCCGTGAGCGCGAGGTCGTAGCCGGGGCCGGGTGTGGGCCCGGTGCCCATCGAGGCGCAGAAGCAGACGTCACCGGGTTCGGTGCACCCCACCGCGATGACGAGCAGGCCGCGCCGCCGGCGGGAGAACGTGCCAGCCGGGTAGTCGCCCGTGCCGAGGACACGGGTCAGGATCGCCAAGGCCGCGAGGTCGCACGCGCGCACCCCGAGGAACGCCCAACGCGCCGGTGCCTCGACCATGGCGGCGAAGCCCTCGGCGGACGACGTGAACAGCGTCTGGTGTGCCGGATGCAGGAACTCCTTCCACGACTGCGTCCCGGCCGAGTGACCGAACACGGCGGCGTCCCCGCGTGGGCGGAGCCGGTACCGTCCGGGCCCCGTCTCGACGCCCCACCCGGCGGGCAGCTCCCGGCCGGAAGTCAGCTCGGCGAGAACGATCGCCTGATCGCGCACCGTGGGACCGACCACGCGGTAGCCGTCGCCGATGAGTGCGTCGACCAGGTCGTCGAGACCCGGCCGCGTCAGCACCGCCGCGCGCGTCATGCGGTCCTCGAACCTCACCACCGCCGTACCTCCGTCCGGACGAGTCCAGGGTGGGCCCGCGGCGGGTAGCCGGTCAGGGCACAAGGTCCCTGCGACGGCGGGACAGGGTCCAAGGTCCATTCCGGACGCAGCGGCCACCGTCGAGGATGGAGGCTGCGTCCCGGCTGGACCCTGGACTGGAGCTGGCATGACAGCGCAGAGCACGGCAGCGCAGGAGATGTCGCTGGAGATCCGCGCGGAGCTGGGCCGGCTGCTCGAGGAGGACCAGGCGACGGCGGTCCGCGAGACGCACAGCGCGATCGTCGTCCTGTTCGGAGATCGCGCCTACAAGCTGAAGAAGCCGGTCGACCTTGGGTTCCTGGACTTCCGCGACGTGGAGTCCCGCCGTGCGGTCTGCCTCCGAGAGCTGGCGCTCAACCGCAGGCTGGCCCCCGACGTCTACCTGGATGTCGCCACGGTCTCCGGCTCGGACGGGGTCCCGAGCGACTACCTGGTGGTGATGCGACGGATGCCCGAGTCGGTACGACTGTCCACGATGATCCGCTCCGGGATCGCGGTCGAGGACCACGTCCGCCGGCTGGCCCGTCTCGTGGCTCGGTTCCATGCAGGGGCGGCGCGGGGTGCGGACATCACGGCCGAGGGCTCGGCCGAGGCGCTGCTGCGCCGCTGGCAGGCGAACCTGCTCGAGACCGAACGGTTTCGTGGCGGCCTGCTGGACGCGTCGGACCATGCCGAGCTGGCCGACCTGGTCGAGCGGTACGTCACCGGTCGGGCCCCGCTGCTGGCCGAACGCGGCGAGCAGGGCCTGGTGGTCGACGGGCACGGCGACCTGATCGCCGACGACGTGTTCTGCCTTCCGGACGAGCCGCGCGTCCTGGACTGCCTGGAGTTCGACGACCGTCTGCGCTGGCTGGACGTCCTCGACGACGCCGGCTTCATGGCGATGGACCTCGAACGCCTCGGCCGCCCAGACCTCGCCGCGGAGTTCCTGCGCTGGTACGCGGAGTACTCCGGCTGGCCGTACGTGCGCTCCCTCGCTCATCACTACATGTCCTACCGGGCCTTCGTACGGGCGAAGGTGTCGTGCTTGCGGGCAGGGCAAGGCGACCGGTCGTCGATCGAGGACGTGGCCGCGTACGTCGATCTCGCACTCGCGCACGCGCGCGCCGCGGAGGTCCGGCTGGTGCTCGTGGGGGGCGCGCCGGGATCGGGCAAGTCGACCTTGGCCGCGGGCCTGGCCGACCGGCTCGGCGGGGTCCTCCTGAGCACCGACCGGGTGCGCCGCGAGCTCGCCGGGGTAGCGGCCGCGGACCGGTACACCGACGAGGGCAAGCGCGCGGCATACGACGAGCTGCTGCGCCGCGCGGCCGATGCCCTCGGGCACGGCGAGACCGTGCTGCTCGACGCCACCTGGGGGGACCCGGCTGCACGCGCGGCGGC
>DAIPJR010000001.1:0-28012 GCA_036770165.1 Actinomycetes bacterium
CGCCACTCGCGGATGCCGTGCACGTCCCCCCCCGAGCGGTCCGGGTCGACCCGGCTCGACTCGAGGCCGTGCGGCCCCAGCGGCGGTACCCGCTGCGGGACCAGGGGCGGGTGCACCGTCATCGGGGTGGGCACAGTCACCGAGGCCTCGGTGGTGACCAGACCCAGCGGGGCAGAGCTGGAGAGCTGGGCGGCGCTCGTCGTCGTACGCCCCCGGTGGATCGCCAGCCGCTCCGCCACGATCTCGGCTGCACCACCCCCCAGCAGAGGTTCGACGACGAACGTGAGGTCAGACAGCCCGGCGACGCGATGCGTCACGAGGGTGAGCGGGCTCGGGCGGCGCCCGGTGTTCCGTACCGTCACGCGGGTCGGCACCGGCTGGCCCAGCTCGGTGCGCCAGGGCATGGCGACACTGACGTCGAGCTCCCCGAGGCGTGGGCGCAGGAGGATCGCGGCCATCGCGAGCCCGAGGGCTGCGCCGGCCAGCAGCAGCAACCAGCTGTCGATCGTCATGACCGAGAGGACGCCCAGCACGGGGGCGGCGAGGAGCGGCAACCAGCCGAGACGGGTCGGTCTCGGTGCTCGGGTGACGCTCACCGTCTCACTGCACGGGTACGGCTACGCGCGACACGAGGTCGGCGACGAGTGCCTCCGCCCGGCTGGCGGCCGCGCCGGCCCCGTACGTACCGTCGGAGAGCATCAACCGGTGCGCGAGGACGGCCGGTGCCAAGGCCTTGGTGTCGTCCGGGACGACGTAGTCGCGGCCGGACAGCAGCGCGCGCGCCTGCGCGCACCGCACGAGGGTCAGTGCGGCCCGCGAGCTCGCGCCGAGCTGGATCCGCGGGTCCTCCCTGGTGGCGCGGACGACCGCGAGAGCGTGCTCCAGCACGGGGTCCGCGACGTACGTCGTGCGCACGCCGAGCCGGGCGGCCTTGAGCTGCTCGGGGTCGACGACGGGGGCGAGGTCGTCGACGGTGGGGCGTACCAGCTGCTCCCGCACGACCTGCCGCTCCGCTGCCAGGTCGAGACCGCCGAGCCGGAGACAGACGGCGAACCGGTCCAGCTGCCCCTCGGGGAGGGGGTACGTGCCGTGCTGCTCCAGCGGGTTCTGCGTCGCCACGACGAAGAACGGGTCGGGCAGCGCGTGCCGCACCCCGTCGACCGTGACCGCGCCCTCGTCCATGGCCTCGAGGAAGGCCGACTGCGTACGTGGCGGGGTGCGGTTGAGCTCGTCGGCCAGGACGACGTGCGCGAACAGCGGCCCGGGTACGAAGTGGAACCGGTGCTGGTCCGGGTCCCAGACGCCCGAGCCGGTGATGTCCGCGGGCAGCAGGTCGGCGGTCGCCTGGATCCGGCTGAACGAGCCGCCGAGCGAGCGGGCGAACGCGCGAGCAAGCGTCGTCTTGCCGCTGCCGGGGATGTCCTCGATGAGGACGTGGCCGCCGGCCAGCAGGGCACACGTCACGAGCTCGACCGCGTGGTGGCGTCCGTGCACGACCTGCTCGACGTTGCCGACGATGCGGTGCGCGAGCGCGGTGAGGCCGTCCCGTGGCACCGGCCCGGACGTCGTGGCACCGGGCGGAAGCAGGGGCGTGCTCGTCACGGTGCTCCTTCGCGGGCGATACCTCGTCCCTGAGGCATCGGCGCGCTGCCCCGCCCCCTTGACCCGCGCCCTCCCGTCCCCGTCCCGTCCTCTCGCGCGGGGGGTCAGGCGCGCACGGACTCGAGGATCTCGTACGTGGGGTTGGAGATCGCCAGGCAGCCGTGCAGCTCGCCGACCATGCCCGTGACGCGAAGGCAGCGCCCCGGGTCGATGCCGACGATCTGCCGTCGGCCGTAGAAGACGAGGGTGATGCCGCCCGTGCCGTCCCAGACCTCGACCTCCAGCGACGGGGCACCGGACAGGGCGGCGACTCTCACGGACCGGACGGTGCCCTCGACCGTGGCCCGCTGGCGCCAGCTGAGCGCCCCGATCGCCGTACGGCCGAAGGCGTCGGGCTCTACCGAGCGCGGCGGGGCGACGACAACGGCAGCCGGAGCGGGAGCCGTTCGGGGCGCGGGAGCTGGCGCAGCTGTGGGTGCGGGCGCCGCGTCGGGCACCAGCTTCAAGCCGAGCTGCGGGAGCGCACCTGCCGGCACCTTCGAGGACAGGATCCCGTCGACGTCGAACGGGATGATCGTGGCCACCACCCGTGGGAGCCGGCTGGTCGCGCGCGCGATCTCGTCCGCCGTACGGTCGTGCAGCAGCCGCCCGAGGATCGGCGAGTACGTGCGTCGCGGCAGCAGCAGCGTGACGTCCGTGCCGGGGTCCTCGGTGGCCCGCGCCGCCAGCTCGAGGGCGGCTCGCGCCAGCCGTCGGTCGGGGCAGTCGACGAGCAGCAGCGGGACGTCAGCGAGCGCGGGCTGTGAGCACCACGCGGCCTGCAGCTGGCTGGCGTGGACGTCGTCGATGACGAAGTGGACGGCCTTGAAGTCCTGCGGCTTCTTGCTGCGTGCGTAGCGGACCGCCCCGATTGTGGCGAGGTCGACCGCGTCGACGAGGACGATCGTGGTGTGCCGGCTGAAGTTGGCGACCTGGCCGTTGCCCTGGGCGCTCACGCTCGACAGTGCCGCCGCCTCGTTCCGGTACTGCCGGTTGAGCCGGATCAGGGCGAACACGCCGATCGGGAAGATCAGCACGACCAGCCACGCGCCCTCGGTGAACTTCACGACGGCGAAGATGAGGACGACGAGCACCGACACCGTTCCGGAGAGCGTGTTGATGACCACCTTGGTGCGCCACGACCCGGTGCGCTGCTGCCGGAAGTACTTCGCCATGCCGAACCCGGCGAAGCTGAAGCCGGTGAAGACACCGATCGCGTAGAACGCCACGAGGTTGTTGACCGATGCCCCGGTCCCGATGGTGAGCGCGAGTGCGGCGATGCAGAGCACGATGATGCCGTTGGAGAAGGCCAGCCGGTGGCCGCGCCGGGTCAGCTGCTTGGGCAGGAACTGGTCCTCGGCCACGAAGCTCGCCAGGAACGGGAACCCGTTGAACGGTGTGTTCGCGCCCGTCCACAGGATCAGCACCGTGGCCAGCTGGACGAGCAGGTACATCACGTGCCCGGCGGCACCGTCGCCGAGCACGGCCTTCGCGACCTGCGAGATCACCGTCGGGGTGCCGCCGGTGTACGGCATCGCGTGGGTCTGGTGGGCCAGCCACGAGACCCCGAGCACGAGGGACCCGAGGATGATGCTCATGGTGGACAGCGTGCGGCGGGCGTTGCGTCCCTCCGGTGGCTTGAAGGCGCTGACGCCGTTCGACACCGCTTCGAGGCCGGTCAGCGACGAGCCGCCGTTGGCGAAGGCCTTGGCCAGGATGTAGATCGCGCCGAAGCTCAGCAGGCTGCTGCCCCCGCCGATGGTGAACTGCCCGTTCAGCCCGGTCGCCAGGTGCGGCAGGTCGCCGAACACCTCGCGGACCAGTCCGATGACGATGACGAGGCCGACCGAGACGACGAAGAAGTATGTGGGGAAGGCGAACGTCCGGCCGGCCTCGCGGAGCCCTCGCAGGTTGCCGAAGAAGAGCAGCAGGATCACGACGACCGTGATCTCCAGCTGCAGCGAGGACAGGGCCGGGATCGCCGACGTCACGGCCAGCGTGCCGGCCGACGCCTGGACAGCCACCGTGACGATGTAGTCGAGCATCAGCGCGACCGCCGCCACCTGCGCGACGGTCGGTCCGAACATCTCGCGGGCCACGACGTACGACCCGCCGGCCTGGGTGTACACGCGTACGACGTCGCGGTAGGACATCGTGACGATGAAGAGGACGGCCAGGATCACGCCGGTGAGCGGGAGCAGGATGGTGAAGGCGGTCAGCCCGAAGGTCGGCAGCAGGATCAGCAGCATCTCCTCGCTGCCGTAGGCCGAGGAGGAGATGCAGTCCGACGACAGCACGCCGAGGGCTAGCCGCTTGCTCAGCCGCTCGTGCTTGAGCGCGTCGCGGGTGAGCGCCGGCCCGAGCAGCTTCTGCTTGATCCGGTACGACACCGTCTGCGGCAGGTCAGGCCCGCTCGCCAGGGCGGCCGGGATCCCGGCTTCGTCCAACCACGCGCTAGCCATACCTTCCAGTCTCAGGGCTCTGGAGCGTCCCGCCGGCCGTCTTGATGCGTTCCTAACGCGGCCCCTCCCTCTCGTTGATCATGGACAGATGGCCCATGTGGATCAAGAGATGGGGGCCGTTCGCCCATGATCAACGCGCCGGGGTGGCGCCGGGCGGCCGGGGGGGCGCCAGGGGGACCAGCCCGTGCGCAGCGGGTCAGCCGACCGGGGCGTCGACGCGCTCCAGGACGCGCACATAGACGGTGTCGCCGGGCCTGAGGTCGAGCAGCTGCGCCCGGTAGCGGGTCACCTGGGCCCAGATCGGCTCGCCGTCGACCGTGGCGTCGACGCGTACCTCGAAGCCGAGGCGTACGACCCGGTCGACGATCGCCGGGACCGCCCCGTCGCTGGCCTCCGCGGTGAGCACGAGGTCGTGCGGACGTACCAGCCGCCCGCGCAGCTTCGTCACCGGACCGAGGAAGCTCATGACGAAGTCGCTCGCCGGCTGCTCGTACAGCTCGTCGGGCGTGCCCACCTGCTTCACCTGGCCCTCGGCCATGACCACGATGCTGTCGGCGACCTCCATGGCCTCCTCCTGGTCGTGCGTCACGAAGACCGTGGTGACGTGGACCTCGTCGTGCAGGCGGCGCAGCCAGGCCCGCAGCTCCTTGCGTACCTGAGCGTCCAGGGCGCCGAACGGCTCGTCGAGCAGCAGCACCTGCGGCTCCACGGCGAGCGCGCGGGCCAGCGCCATGCGCTGCCGCTGGCCGCCCGAGAGCTGCGCCGGGTAGCGGTGCGCGAACTGCTCCAGGTGGACCAGCTCGAGCAGCTCCTCGACCCGCTTGTTGATCTCGGCCTTCGGCCGCTTGCGGATCTTCAGCCCGAACGCGACGTTGTTCGCGACCGTCATGTGCTTGAACGCCGCGTAGTGCTGGAAGACGAAGCCGACGTTGCGCCGCTGCGGCGACATCTTGGTCGAGTCGGCGCCCGCGATCTCGATGGAACCGCTGTCCGGCGTCTCCAGGCCGGCGATGATCCGCAGCAGGGTGGACTTGCCGCCGCCGCTCGGCCCGAGCAGCGCCGTGAGCGAGCCGGTCGGGATGTCGACCGACACGTCGGTCAGTGCGGCGAACGTCCCGAAGCTCTTCGAGACGTGGGTGGTGCGGATCATCGGGTGCCTTCCTTCGGACGGAGCAGGTTGATCAGCAGCAGCGTGCAGACGGCGATCACCGCGAGGGCGAACGACGCCGCGTAGGCGGCCGGCTGGTCGAAGTTCTGGTAGCGCTCCTGGACGAACAGCGTGAGCGTCTGGGTCTGGTCGACCAGGTTGCCCGAGACGACGGCGACGGCGCCGTACTCCCCGAGCGAACGGGCCAGCGACAGGACCATGCCGTAGGCGAGGGCCCACCGGATGGCCGGGATCGTGACCCGGCGGAACGCCTGCCAGGACGTGGCGCCGAGAGTCCACGCGGCTTGCTCCTGCTCGATGCCGATCTCCTCGAGCACGGGCGCGATGGCTCGCACCACCAGGGGCAAGGCCACGAAGATGGTGGCGAGCACCATGCCCGGGATCGAGAAGATGATCTCGATCCCGCGCTGGTCCAGCCACTTGCCGATCGGCTCGAACTTGCCGTACACGAGGATCAGCGCGAGCCCGACGACGACCGGCGAGACCGCGACCGGCAGGTCCACGAGGGCGTCGAGCACCCGCCGGCCGAGGAAGCGGTGGCGTACCAGGAGGATCGCGACGCCGACGCCGAAGACGGTGTTGGCGAGGACCGCCGGGATGGCCACCTCGAGGGTGACCTGGAAGGCGTGCAGGGCTGAGGGCGACGTCAGCGCGTCGATCGCCGGCCCGACACCGTGCTCGAACGTCCGGAAGCAGATCAGGCCGACCGGTAGCACCAGCAGGAACAGCAGGTAGGCCAGCGCCACCAGGCGCAGCGAGACCCTAGCCACGGCGCGACCCCCAGCGCTGCACGAGGCTCAGCAGCACGAGCGCGACCAGGGCCACGACCAGGAGCACGGTCGACACGGCGGCGGCACCGGTCGTGTTGTCGCTCTCGATCTGCCCGAAGATGTTGACCGCGGCGACCTCGGTGTGGAACGGGATGTTGCCCGAGATGAGCACGGTCGAGCCGAACTCGCTCATCGACCGCGCGAAGGCCAGCGCGGTGCCCGAGAGCATGGCCGGCAGCAGGCTGGGCAGGATGATCCGCCGGAACGTGGTGAAGCGACGGGCACCGAGCGACGCCGCTGCCTCCTCCATCTGCGGGTCCAGCTCCAGGAGCACCGGCTGGACGGTGCGCACGACGAACGGCAGCGTGACGAACAGCAGCGCTACGAGGACGCCGGCCCGCGAGAACGCCAGGTTGACGTGCAGCGGGCTGTTCGCGCCGTACAGCTCCAGCAGCACCAGGCCGGCGACGATCGTCGGCAGGGCGAACGGGAGGTCGATGAGCATCTCGACGACCTTCTTTCCCGGGAACGAGTCGCGGACCAGGACCCACGCGATGAGGGTGCCCATCACCAGGTTGATGATGGCGACCAGGATCGACGCCACGATGGTGAGCTTCAGGGCAGCCGCAGACTCCGGTGAGGGGACCGCGTCCCAGAAGCCGGACCAGCCGCCCTCGCTCGACCGCCAGACGACGGCGGCGAGCGGGATCAGGACGATCAGGCTGAGGTAGATGGTGGCAAGACCGATCCCGAGGCCCACGCCCAGCGAGGGGCGGCGGCCGCCACCGGAGACTGCGGGTGGTGCGGAGGTGACGGCCCCAGCCTCTTCGCTGGGTGCCGCCACCGCCACTCCTCCGCTACTTGGCGGCAACGGTCACGCCGATCGACTGCTCGACCTTGGCCATGATGCCGGTCTTGGTGTCGAAGAAGTCGGACGTCACCTGGGTCCAGCCACCGAGGTCGGTGATGGTGAACAGGTTGCTCGGCGTCGGGAACTTGCCCGCCGCCACGCCGGACACGACCGGGCGGTAGCCCGAGTCGGCCCAGATCTGCTGGGCAGCCGTCGTGTGCAGGAAGTCGAGGAACTCCTTGGCTTCCTTGGGGTGCTTGCTCGTGCTCGTGACCGCCGCCGGGTTCTCGATCAGGATGTCCGAGTCGGGGACGGTGTAGTCGATCGCCTGCCCGTTCGCCTGCGCGAAGATCGCCTCGCTCTCGTACGAGAGGAAGGCGTCACCCTTGCCGCCGGTGAAGGTCTGCAGAGCCTTGCGGGCGCTGTCGTCCTGGACGGGGACGTTCTTGAAGAGGGCGTTCAGGTAGTCGGTGCCGGCCTGCTTGTCGGCGCCCTTGTTCGACACCGAGCCGTAGGCCGCCATGATGTTCCACCGCGCGCCGCCCGACGTGAACGGGTTGGCGGTGATGACCTGGACACCCGACTTGGTGAGGTCGGTCCAGGTCTTGATGTTCTTCGGGTTGCCCTTGCGGGTCCCGATGACGACCACCGAGTCGGTGATCATGCCCTTGTACTGGTCGGAGTTCCACGTCGAGGCCACGATGCCGGCCTTGACCAGTCGGGTGATGTCCGGCTCGAGGGCGAAGTTCACGATGTCCGCGGGGAGGCCTGCGGCCACCGCTCGGCTCTGGTCGCCCGACGCGCCGTACGACTGCGTGAAGGTGATGTTCTTGCCTTCCGGCGTTGCCTGGAAGGCCTTGATGAGCTTGGTGTAAGCCGCCTGCGGAGTCGAGTAGGCGACGAGCGCCAGCTGGACCTTCGGACCGGAGCCGCCCGAGCCGGTGCCGGCCGAGCTCGACCCGCATCCGGCCAGCAGCAGGGCACCTGCGGTAGCGACTGCGGCGGCTGTGACGTGGCGTCGAATCCTCATTATTGCTTCCTTTCCCACTGGTTTAGTAGGAGGACGCTACCCTAGGCATCCCGATCGCGGCAGAGCCGGATGGGGATACGAGCCGAACGGATGATCAGGATGCGACGCAAGGACGAGACCACCGCGGTCAGCGGCACCGAGCTGCTGCTCGCCCAGGCGCGCTCGAGGCTGCGCCGGCTCGAGCCGTGGGAGGCCGCGGCTGCGCTCGAGGAGTGGGCCGCACTGGTCGACATCCGGCCGGCCGCTCAGCGCGCCGCCGAGGGGGAGATCCCGGGAGCGCTCGTCGTCGAGCGCAACGTCCTCGAGTGGCGGTTCGACCCGCGCGGCGCGGACCGGCTTCCGATGGCGCACGAGGACCTCCACGTCATCGTGATCTGTTCCGAGGGATACACCTCGAGCCTGGCCGCCGCGGCGCTGCAGGACATCGGGGTCCACCGTGCCACCGACGTCGTCGGCGGGTTCCAGGCCTGGCGCTCGGCCGGGCTCCCGACCACGGGTGGCGGGCCGGCCGACGACAGCGGCGCTCCGAACCTGGCGCCCGGACCGGCGGCTGCCAGCTTTGCGAGCGGGATCGTCGTCGTGTCGGCGACGAACAACGCCGGGGTGCCGGTCGGCGTCGCGGTGCGCTCGTTCATGTCGCTGTCGTCCGACCCGCCGCTCGTCGCGGTAGCGCTGCCCTGCACGTCACGGACGCTGCCGTCCGTCCTGGTCAGCGGGGTGTTCGGGGTCAGCATCTTGTCGACCGAGCAGATCGGGGTCGCTCGTCGCTTCGCGAGCGGGCTGCCGCTCGCCGACCGCTTCGCCGGGGTCGAGTGGTCGCCTGGTGAGACCGGCGCCCCGCTGATCGATGGGTCGCTCGCGACGCTCGAGTGCGCGCTGGAGCGCGAGACGCCGGCCGGCGAGCAGGTCGTCGTGATCGGGCGAGTCACCCGAGCCGGCACCGGAGACCCTGCCGCCGCGCCGCTGCTCTACCACCGCGGCGCGATCATGGAATCGCTCTGACTGACGGCTGAGTCGACGAATTCTCCGCTCTGATGGGCGATTCGCCGAACACTTGGTGACTGTGCGTGCACCTTTTCCGCAGAAGTTGTCGATGTGCTTGACGGGGCACACTCCGTCGGCCAGCGTGATCTCGGCCTGTGCCACGAGGGCACACCTGGCCTCCACCCTCCCTAGGAGAGTCATGCGTCGTACGTATGTCCGGGGGGCTGTCGGCATCGCCGTAGCCGCCCTCGGTCTGGCCGCAGTCGCCGTCCCGGCGTCCGCGTCCTCCGCCAGTCCATCCGTCGCCCTTTCCGGCAGCGTCCCGTCCTGGGCCAAGGCCTCCGCGGCCCACGGCTCGGCGCCTGCGTCGTCGAGGCTCACCGTCACGGTGGTCCTCAACCTGCGCAACGCGCAGGAGGCGACCGCCCTGGCGAGCGCCGTCTCCGACCCGAGGAACGCGGCTTACGGGCACTACCTCTCGGCTGCGGCATTCCGCGCCCGCTTCGCCCCGACGGACGGCGACGTCGCGCTCGTCACGCACTGGCTCACGGCGGCCGGGCTGAAGATCACCGAGGTCCCCGCCAACCACCGCTGGGTCAGCGTCAGCGGTACGGTGGCGCAGGCCGAGCACGCGTTCGGCACCACCCTCGGCACCTTCTCGGTCGCCGGCAGGGCGCAGCGGGCGCCGCTCTCCACGCCCCGCGTCCCGTCGTCGGTGGCCGGCCTCGTGGCTGGTGTCGAGGGACTGTCCAGCGACGTACGGCTCAACAAGCCCGCTTCGGTCACCCCCAGCAAGCTGGGGTCGGCTCCGGCCCCGGCGGCGTTCGTCAACGGCCGTCCCTGCTCCACGTTCTGGGCGCAGCAGGTGGCCACGACGCTGCCGGGCGCCTACGGCGGCAAGCAGCCGTACGCCCCCTGCGGCTACACCCCGGGCCAGCTCCAGGGCGCGTACGGCGTCAACGGGCTGATCGCCAAGGGCAACAACGGTGCCGGTGTCACGGTCGCCGTCGTCGACGCGTACGCGGCCCCGACGATCGCGTCCGACGCCAACACGTACGCCGTCAAGCACGGGCAGCCGGCATTCGGGCCGGGCCAGTTCGACCAGATCACGCCCAAGGCCTACTCGCTGGGCTACTGGGACAAGATCAACGGTGACCAGTGCGGTGAGAACGGCTGGTACGGCGAGGAGACGCTCGACGTCGAGGCCGTGCACACGATGGCGCCCGGTGCGAACGTGCTCTACGTCGCCGGGAGCAGCTGCGACGACCTGCCGCTGCTGGCCGCCGAGAACAACATCATCGACAACCACCGCGCGCAGATCATCACCAACTCCTGGGGCGGCGCCGGCGACATCGACCCGAAGACCCAGGGCGCGCTCCTCGCGGCGTACACGCAGACGTTCCTGCAGGCCGCGGCCGAGGGCATCGGCGTGTTCTTCTCGTCCGGTGACAACGGCGACGAGATCGCCGACATCGGCACCCGCGCGACCGACTTCCCGGCGTCCGACCCGTGGGTCACCGCGGTCGGCGGCACCAGCCTCGGCATCGGGCAGCAGAACAACTACCTGTTCGAGACCGGCTGGGGCACGGCGAAGAGCGTGCTGACGGGCGGCAAGTGGGACCCGAAGGCCCCGGGCAACTACCTCTACGGCGCCGGTGGCGGCACCAGCCAGGTCTTCGGCCAGCCGTGGTACCAGAAGGGCATCGTCCCGACGTCGATCTCGAAGTACTTCGGGGGGAGCAAGGGTCGCGCTGTCCCTGACATCGCTGCCCTCGCCGACCCGAGCACGGGCATGCTGGTCGGAGAGAGCCAGACCTTCCCGGACGGCTCGGTGAAGTACAGCGAGTACCGCATCGGCGGCACCAGCCTTGCCAGCCCGCTCATGGCCGGCATCGAGGCCCTGTCCGACCAGTCGGCCGGCTGGGCGCACGGGTTCGCCAACCCGGCGATCTACGCGCTGGCCGGTTCGTCCGCGTACCACGACGTCACGGCTCCGGCCGGCATGGTGGCCGTCGTGCGCTCGGACAACGCGAACGGCGTCGACCCGTCGAACGGGCTGATCTTCTCGCTCCGTACGTTCAACCAGTCGGGCACGATCTTCGCCCGGCCCGGGTACGACGACGTGACGGGCGTCGGCTCGCCGAGGGGTGCGGTCTACGTGACGCATCTCGGCCGCTAGGAGAGGCCCGCACAGCAGCAGCACGGGAGGGGCCGGGGAGCGAGTTTCCGCGGCCCCTCCCGCATGTCCGGGGGCGGACGACTGGCGGGACAGGGAAGACTGCCCGCCATGACGATCCGGGTACGGCTGCTGCTGTCCAGCGCGCTGATGCTGTTCCTCGAGCTGGCGCTGATCCGGTGGACCGCCTCGAACATCATCCACCTCGGGTACTTCTCGAACTTCGTGCTGCTGGGCTCGTTCCTCGGCGTCGGCATCGGGTTCCTGCGCATATCCCGTACGACCCGGGCGCCGCTGTACTTCCCCATCGCGCTGGCCCTGCTCGTCGCCGCGGTGCTGAAGTTCCCGGTCACGGTCGACCGTGCCGGCTCGGACCTGATCTTCTTCACCTCGCTCGCCACGCAAGGCCCGCCCGCCTGGCTCGCGCTGCCGGTCGTCTTCATCGGTGTGGCCGCCATCATGGCCGGCCCTGGTGAGCTGGTCGGTCGGTGCTTCCTCGAGCTGCCGCGTCTCGAGGCCTACCGGCTCGACCTGCTGGGCAGCCTGATCGGCATCGGGACGTTCACGCTGCTGTCCTTCCTGCGGGCGCCCTCGCTGGTCTGGGGCGTCGTCGTGTCCGTGCTGATCATCGTTCTGCTGGGCACGCCGAGCCGAGCCCTGGTGATCGGCATACCCGTCATCGTCATCGTCGCCATGCTCACGGTCGAGTCGATGGGCGCCGGCATCTCGTGGTCGCCCTACTACAAGATCTCCACAGCGGAGACGACGGTCAACGGCAACGCCGTCATCACCGTGTCCGTCAACGGCGTACCCCACCAGGCGGCCATGGACGCCGAGACCAAGGCCAAGCTCGAGCCGCAGTACGGCCTCCCGTACGAGCGGATGGCCCGACCCACACCCGGTCGCGTGCTCATCGTCGGCGCGGGCACCGGTACGGACGTCGCGCTCGCGCTGTCGCGCGGTGCCACGCGCGTGGACGCCGTCGAGATCGACCCGCGGCTGCAGCAGATCGGCGCCCAGACGCACCCGGACCTGCCGTACAACGACCCGCGCGTGTTCGTGCACATCGACGACGGCCGCGCGTTCCTCGAACGCAGCCACGCGAAGTTCGACCTGATCATCTTCGCGCTGCCGGACTCGCTGACCCTCGTCGCCGGGGCCAGCTCGCTGCGGCTGGAGAGCTATCTGTTCACGGTCCAGGCCATGCAGGCCGTACGCGACCACCTGGCACCCGGCGGCGCGTTCTCGATGTACAACTTCTACCGCGAGGACTGGCTGGTCGGACGGCTGGCCCGGACCGTCTCGGACGCCTTCGGCCACCAGCCCTGCGTCGACCTAGGCAGCGCCGTCCAGGCGGTCATCACCGCGGGCCGCACGCCCGCCGACCAGCGCTGCTCCTCGTCCACCGTCGTCCCAGCAGGGCCTGCGCCGGCGACCGACGACCGGCCGTTCGTCTACCTGCGCGACCGCTCGATCCCCAGCTTCTACCTGTGGACGCTCGCGGGGATCCTCCTGCTCAGCTTCCTCGCCGTTCGCCTGGTGGGCGGCCCGATCCGTCGGATGCGCCCGTACGGTGACCTGTTCTTGCTGGGTGCGGCCTTCCTGCTGCTGGAGACGCGGAGCATCACCGGGTTCGCGCTGCTCTTCGGCACGACCTGGGTGGTCAACGCGATCGTCTTCGCGGGCGTGCTGCTCGTGGTCCTGCTGGCGGTCGAGGTGACGCGACGATGGCGCCGCCCGCCGCCGCTGCCGGTGGTCTACCTGCTGCTGGCCGGTGCGCTGCTCGTCGACGCGCTGATCCCGCCGGGGGTGCTCCTCGCCCTGCCCGTTGTCCCGCGCGGGCTCGTCGCCGTCGTCCTCGCGTTCCTGCCGATCTTCTTCGCCAACCTGGTCTTCGCGCGGCGCTTCACCGACACCGAGGACGCGACGTCCGCCTTCGGCGCCAACCTGCTGGGCGCGATGATCGGCGGCTGCCTCGAGTACACCTCGCTGATCGTGGGCTACCAGGCGCTGTTGATCATCGCCGGCCTGCTCTACGCGGGGGCCTTCCTGCTGCTGCCCAAGCAGGTGGTGCTCGCGAGTGCCTGAGATCGGGCGCCGCTGATGGTCGTGGCGGCCGTCCTGCTCGCCGCGCTCCCGCTGGTGGCCCTGGCGAGGCGCCGCCGGGCCTTGCTCGATCAGGCGCGCGGCCGGTGGGGGGTGGGCCTGTCCGCAGGTGTGCTGTCGGTGGCCGCGTACGGGCTCGTGCTCTGGGCCCAGACCGTTGGTGCCCTGGCGAGCATCGCCGCGCTCCGCGAGTCGAGCATCATCTGGGGTGCGGTCATCGCGACGGTCTTCTTCAAGGAGCCTTTCGGCCGCGTACGCATCGCGGCCAGCGCTGGGGGTGCTGGCGGGCATCGTGCTGCTGACCGTCTAGGTCCGGCGGCGAGCCTGGTGCGGATGCATCGGTTCGGTTGACGCGTCCGCACCAATTGCCCGCGACACGGGGCCCGCCACGGTCCCGGACGGTCAAGCAGCGGCGGCAGAAGGCCGATGATCGCCAGTGTGGGCAGGAACTTCGGCCCGCACCGCGTCTCCTCCTACGCGCCGCCCGGGAGTGCACGTGCAGAGCGCAGCTTCACTGTCCGGCCAGACGATGACGCGCGCCCTAGGCGGCCTGTACGTCTCAGGGGCGGCTCTCGCGCTCGTCTGGACGCGGCTGCCGCACGGCCCGGACGGTGGCGACCGCGTGGTGCTGGCGATGGCGACGCTGACGATCGGGCTGGGCGTGCCGCTGGTGACCGGCGTCGTGTCGCAGCTGCGGACCGGATACCTGCACGCGGCCATCGCCGTGATCCAGATCGTCATCGCGATCGGCTACGTCGCGGAGGCCGACCCGTCCGGCGACATCCGGCTGTTCTTCGTCTGGGCCACCCCGTACGCCGCGCTTTACTTCAGCGGGCGAGCCGCGGCAGCGCACATGGCGTGGACCGCGGCGGTCCTGGCCGCGTCGCTCGCGCTGATGCCGGGCGGCACCCATGGCCGTGCCCCGGCGGTGTTCGCGCTGACGATGGGGACGGTCTGCGCTTCCGGGATCCTCGTGGCCTGGGCGGCACGCGCCTTGCGCGCCGCCGAGGTCGTGCAGCGGTACCAGGCGGCGCACGACCCCTTGACCGGGCTGCCCAACCGCACGCTGTTCGCCGAGGAGGCCCGCGCCGCGCTGGCGGTGCAGGACGGCGGCGGGCCGCGCGTCGCGGTGGCGCTCATCGACCTCGACCGGTTCAAGCTCGTCAACGACACGTACGGGCACGAGACCGGCGACGCGCTGCTGAAGGTGGTCGCCGAGCGCCTTCGCCAGCACCTGCCGGAGGGTGACCTCGTGGCCCGGCTGGGCGGCGACGAGTTCGCCCTCCTCCTGCGCAGCGTCACGTCGCCGGAGGAGGTCGAGCCGGCCCTCGCGCGGCTGGACTCGGTGTGGCAGGAGCCGGTGCGCATCAACGAGGTCTCGGTCTACACGACCGGCAGCGCAGGGGTGGTCCTCTCGTGCCGGGAGCGGACGACCGACGAGTCGTTGCTGAGCGACGCGGACGCCGCGATGTACCACGCGAAGTCGACGCGGCCCGGCAGCTGGGAGGTCTTCGACGAGGCGATGCGCGAGCGGGTGGCGAGGAGGCTGCAGATCGAGGCGTGCCTGCACGAACCCGCGGTACGCGACCAGATGCGCGTCGTCTTCCAGCCGATCATCGACCTGTCGACCGGGCAGGTCCGCTCGGCCGAGGCGCTGCTGCGCTGGACGCACCCGCACCTCGGCGTCGTCGCACCGTCCGACTTCATCCCGGTGGCCGAGGAGATCGGGATGATCGTGGGAATCGGCGAATGGGTGCTGCGGCAAGGCATCCGGCAGGTCTCGCTCTGGCGTGCGCTGGACGTTGTCGGCGACGACTTCCGGCTGACCGTCAACGTGTCCGGGGTGCAGATCGACCCTGGCTTCCCACGGCTGGTCGAGCAGGTCCTCCTCGACGGAGGCGTGCCGGGCTCAGTGCTCGGCCTGGAGATCACCGAGACGGCCCTTCTCGCGGACGCCGACGTGGTGGGCCCGGCGCTGGCGACGCTGCGGGCCATCGGCGTGCAGATCCTGCTCGACGACTTCGGTACCGGGTACTCGTCCCTCTCGCACCTCCACCAGTTCCCGCTCGACGCGATCAAGGTCGACCGCACGTTCATCGCGGAGCTGCCGGCGGCCTGCCCCGGCATCGTCGACGCGATCGTCTCCCTCGGGTCGGTGCTGGGGCTTGCGGTGGTCGCCGAGGGCGTCGAGACGGAGGAGCAGGCGGCCGCGCTGCGCAGCATCGGGTGCGGCCTGGCCCAGGGCTACCTGTTCGGGCGACCCGTTCCCGCGGGCGAGTTCGCCCGGCTCGTCCGGGAACGGTCGAACACGACGGTCAGCTGAGCAGCCGGCGTACGGCGCGGCCGACGTCCTCGACGACCTCCCGGGGCCGCCTGGCGAAGGCGACCCATGCCACGAACGCGTGGTCGAGCCCGGGCCCTGGCACCAGCTCCACCGGTACGCCGGCGTCCGCGAGCAGCGCGGCGTAGCGCTCGGCCTCGGGGCGCAGCCGGTCGTACTCCGCGGTCACCACGACGGTCGGAGGCAGGCCGCGCAGGTCGTTGCACAGTGCCGGCGACAGGTAGCGGTGGGCCCGGTCGGCAGCACCGACGTAAGCGCCGGAGATCGTCAGCGGGTCGCCGCGGTGCCAGTCGATCCCGTCCGGGTCGGGAAGGTCGGCGGGTGCGTGGACGAGGTCGACCACCGGGTAGACCAGCAGCTGCAACGAGAGCGGCTGCTCGCCCTCGTCGCGCATCCGCAGCGCGGCCGCCGCCGCGACGTTGCCGCCCGAGCTGTCGCCCGCGACCCCCACCTCGCTCGCCTCGAGCGCGAGATCGGCCGCACAGAGACGCAGCCAGCGCACCGCGGCGACGGTGTCGTCGAGCGCCGCCGGGAAGGGGTGCGCAGGAGCCTGGCGCTGCTCGATCGACAGCATCGACACGCCGCTCGCGGCCACGAGGTTGCGTACGACCGGGTCCCAGGACTCGACGTCTCCGCGCGCCCAGCCTCCGCCGTGGACGTAGACCAGGGCGACGTGCGCCAGCCGCGAGGCCGGTCGGTACAGCCGGGCGCGCATCGGGCTCCCGCCCGGCCGAGCGGCTACCGGTACCTCGTAGTCGGTGACGCTGGCGACAGTCGTCTTCGGAACGTTGGCTGCGGACGGCGGTGGTCCGTCCTCCCGTACGGCTGCGGTGGCCCTTCGTACGAAGGCGAGGTAGTCAGCGTCTCGACCCACCTGCGGTCACGGCCCCGACGACGAGCTGAGCACCTGGACGTAGACCGATCCGACGACCAGCTTCGCGGCCTTGGCGACCGTGAGGACGCCGGCTGTCGGTGCCTTCCCGGCTGCGGTGCTGAGCTCGGCGTAGATGTGCACGTGCTGCGTGTCCTGCCCGGGTACGGCGTAGTCGCTGAGGTCGCAGAGGACGCCGTCGACCGGCGCATAGGCGATGTTGGCGCAGTCGATCCCGCGGCTGTCGCCACCTGCCGGGCTGCCCAGGCCGGAGAGGGCCGCCCACGTGTCGGCCTCGTCGATCAGCGTGGACCCGGTCATGCGCGCTGTCGGCCGGAACGTGCGGGCAGCGCTCGCGCAGGTGCCTTGCGGACAGCCGACGGACACGGCCGAGTCGGAGCCCCTGACGTCGAGGCCGGGCAGGTCTGGTGCCAGGGCGGTCAGCCGGCTCGACGACTGGGCCAGCAGCGAGCTCGGGCTCACCGAGTGGTCCAGCAGGTGGCGGACCAAGATCACGCCGGTCGCCGTGACGCCGATCGCGACGAGGACGCCCAGCGTCACCCAGGCACGCCCCCACCAGGACATGCCGGACGGGACCTGGACCGGGTCGGCGGTCGGGTCGGCGTCGGAGTCGGCCCGCGGTTCGCTCAGCGGGTCAGCGGCGTGCTCACCGGGATCTTCGGGCGCGGGAGGATCCCCCAGCGGGTCGACCAGCGGCGCGGCTGGTTCCGGTTCGTCCCCCATGGTCAGCACCTGACCAGCATGAGTCGGGAACTCGGGCCCGTCAATCATTGGTTGACTGTGGCGCGCCGTCAATCTATGGTTGACGGCATGACCGAGCCGAGTGCTCTCCTCGCGATCCTCATCGAGACCGTGGCCGATCGTGATCCCCAGGGCGACGACCTCGACCGCCTCGCGACAGCCGTCTCCGTCGCGGCGGAGGTGAGCGACCTGGCCGATCGGCTCGTCGGGCACTACGTCGACCGAGCCAAGGCGGGGGGTGCCACCTGGAGCCAGATCGGGGAGGGCCTCGGGGTCAGCAAGCAAGCAGCGCAGCAGCGCTCGGTCCCCGCCGCCTTCGAGCGCTACACCCGCCGGGCCACGCACGTCGTCGAGAGGGCGCAGGCCACGGCGAAGGACCTCGGCCAGCCCGCGGTCTCGCCGGCGTTGCTGCTGCTGAGCATGTGCCAGGACCTCGACAGCCTGTCCTCTCGGGCACTAGCCGCCAGTGGTGTCGGCGCCGAGCTCGCCGCTGCGCTCGCTGCTGCCCTGCCCGAGCGGGCGGAGCATGCGAGCGGGCGCCCCGGCTTCACGGTGGCCGCGAAGCAGGTCCTGGACCAGGCGCCGCGGGAGGCCGGCAAGCTCGGCAACGACTACGTCGGCACCGAGCACCTGCTGCTCGCCCTCCTGCGGCAGCCGGAAGCCCTGCCGCCCGGCGTGGTCGAACGGCTCACGGTGACGTACGAGGCGGCGAGCAGCACCGTCGAGCGCCTGCTCGAGGAGCAGGCCCGTCCGCACCTGCGGCGGGTGGCGGGCAAGCGCGGCAAGGCCGGGAGCAGCCGCGCCAAGTGACAGCAGGGCGAGCACAGGGCAGGATCGCCGCATGCTCGTCGTCTTCGCCGGGCCCCCAGGTTCGGGCAAGACGGCGCTCGCCCGCGCGGTGGCGGAGGAGGCGGCGGCCACCTACGTCGCCGTCGACACCGTGGTCGAGGCGATGCTCCGTGCGGGCGTGGCTGCCGACCCGGGAGCCCTCGCTCCGGCCGGCTACGTCGTCGCGGAGGCCGTCGCCGAGGACTGCCTCGCAGCGGGTGGATCGGTCGTCGTCGACGCCCGCAACCCGACCGAGGCCCATCGCGAGCGGTGGCGGGTCCTGGCCGAGCGGCGTGCCGTACCCGTGCTGTTCGTCGAGGTGGTCGGCGCGGCCCCGCCCGCCGGCTCGTACGAACCGTGGCGGCAGCCGCCGCTGGTCATCGACAACGTCGGACCCTTGCAGCGGCACGTGAAGCGGGTCGTCGCCGCGATGACGGCGCCCGGCGGCGGCTGAGTCAGGGCGGCTCACCTGCGCCGGCTCGCTCAGGCCAGCTCCAGCGTGGCGCTGCGCCGGCTCTCGGCCTCGAAGAAGGCGAGGAGCACCAGCCCCCCGACCAGGTAGCAGGCCCCGACCAGCAGCTCGGTACCCACCGCACCCGCGACGGCGCCCCACGTCGCCCCACCGGCCAGCTCGCGGGCCGCCGCGATGCCGTGCGTCAACGGCAACCAGCCGCCGGTCGTGGCCATCCACCCGGGCAGCGCGGACAGCGGGACGTTGACGCCGCAGAAGATCAGCAGGACGCCGAAGACGATGTTCGAGAGCACGGCCGTCTCGCGGACCCGCATCGCGATGCCGGCGGTCATCAGGCCCAGCCCCGTGCACGAGAACGCGCACACCGCGACCACGACGACGAGGGGGAGCCACGACGACCTGGGCAGGTCGACCCGGAGCACCAGGGCGCCGAGGACGAGGGTCACGATCGTCACCCCGAAGCCGTTGAGGATCACCGGCATCGCCCGGCCGACGAACAGCGGGATGCGCCGAGCCGGCGAGACCAGCAGCAGCGACAGCGTCTGCGAGTTGCGCTCGCCCCCGATCGTGTTGCTCATCGCGAACAGGCAGGGGATCGAGGCGTACTGCACGGCGTTGCCGATCAGGAAGAACGTGGCCGTCCCGACCCCCGCGCTCTTGCCCACCGACGCGAAGAACAGCACCTGGAAGACCGGCTCGATGATGAACGTCGGCACCAGGATCCACGGGCTGAGCCAGCTGAAGAGCGCGCGGTAGCTGGTCCAGCCGCCGAGGACGAAGATGCGCCAGGAGTTCATCGCGCCCTCAGCTCAGCGCCAGCGTCGCGCGGGCGCGGGCGGAGTCGATGAGCCGTCCTGACAGCGCCGTACCGATCAGCGCGTAGACGGCCGCGGTGACCGCGCAGAGCAGCACGTCCCCCCACGGTGACCCGCCGAGCGCCGCCGCCCGGATCGCCGAGACACCCCACGTGGGGGGCAGCAGCCACGAGATCGGGCGGACCCACGCGGGCAGCGCCGAGAGCGGTACGAGGAAGCCGCAGACCAGCCAGACCGGCAGCTCGAAGGCCGTGCCCAGCGCCCACGAGTACCGGTAGCGCACGGCCGTCACCGCGAGCAGGAAGCCCATCAACGACACGGCCAGCACCGTGACGAGGACGGCGGCGCCGAACGCGAGCGGCTGGTCGACCCGTACGGGGATGTCGAACACGAACCGTCCCCAGAGCAGCGTCGCGACCAGGCTGTACAGGCCGACGGTGGCCAGCGCCATGGTGATGGGCACGATCAGCAACGGGAACGACGAGGGGGCGGCGACGAGCAGCTCCAGCGTCCCCTGCCGGCGCTCGCCCTGGAGCACCGAGCTGGCGCTCGTGGCCGTCGAGGACCACACCCCCATCACGCTGGCACCGACCGCGGCGCCTACGAGCGCCGTCGGGTCGCTGCCCTGCCGGTAGATGAAGAAGATCGTCGTCGCGAAGAACAGCGGGTACAGGATGCCGAGCAGCCCGTCGAACGTCGAGCGGCCCCGGATCTTCAGCTGCAGCCACCAGCCGACGCGAAGCAGTCGCAGCTGCTTCATGGGGCGCTGAGCAGCTCGACGTAGGCGTCCTCGAGCGTCGGCTCCCGGGTCGCGACCCGCCCGAGGCGCACGCCGGAGAGGCAAGCCAGCACGGCTGAGGTCACCTCGGCGTCGGGCTCGGCGCGCACGACGACGAGCTGGGCCTGCCCACTCTCCTCGATCGCCACGGACCGGACCCCTGGGATCGCGCGGAGGGGCGCCAGTGCGGTGTCGACCGCGCCGTAGACCTCGACCTCGACGACGCGCCCGTCGACGACGCCGCGCTTCAGCTCCGCCGGGGTGCCGCTGGCCACGATCGAGCCGTCGGCGATCACCGCGATGCGGTCGCACAGCTCGTCGGCCTCGAACATGTAGTGCGTCGTCAGCAGGACCGTCGTGCCCTGCTGGACCAGCGTGGCGACCGTCGCGCGCAGCTCGCGCGCCCCGACCGGGTCGATGCCGATGCTGGGCTCGTCCAGGAACAGCACGTCGGGCCGGTGCAGCAGCCCGCGCGCGATGTGCAGCCGTTGCCGCATCCCGCGGGAGTAGCCCTCGACCCGCTCGCGCTCGCGTCCGGTCAGCCCCACGAGCTCCAGCAGCTCGCCGATTCGCTCCTTCTGCTCGCGGGCGGGGACGCCGTACAGCTCGCTGAAGTAGCGCAGGTTGTCGAGGGCGGACAGGCGCTCGTACAGCCCGCGGTCACCCCCGAAGACGTATCCGACGCGGCGACGCACCTCACGGGCCTCGCGCACGACGTCGTGCCCGAGGACGCGGGCCGAACCCCCGGTGGGCAGCAGCAGGGTGATCAGCATCTTGATCGTCGTGGTCTTGCCAGCGCCGTTGGGTCCGAGCAGGCCGAAGAGCTCGCCGCTCTCCACCTCGAAGCTGATGCCGCGAACGGCGTGCACCTCCTTGGCCGATCCGCGCCGGATCCCGGTACGCGCCTTGTAGCTGCGCTCCAGCCCGGCTACCTCGATGACGGCCATGGCTCAGCACCCTACGGGTCCAGATCAAGTGGGTTCCGGGTCGGCGGTCATGCGGTCGGCGGGTCGACGGGTCGACGGCCGGGGCGTGACGAGGCAGACTGCGCGGGAGCGAGTCCACCACGGATCAGGGAGCGTCGATGTCACCGGTAACCGATCTGCAACGGCAGGAGATCGAGGCGCACCGAGATGTGCTCCGCGACAAGTACCTCGTCCCGCTCGCGCAGCGGGCGCCCTCCAACGGGCGGGGCATCCACCACGCCGCGCTGATCTGCAGCGACGTCGAGACGACGATCGGCTTCTACCAGGGCCTGCTGGGGTTCCCCCTCGTCGAGCTCGTGGAGAACCGGGACTACCCGGGGTCGTCGCACTTCTTCTTCGACCTGGGCAACTCGACGTTGCTGGGGTTCTTCGACTTCCCCGAGCTCGGGCTCGAGCCGGGCATCGAGGCGATCGGCACGGGCCAGCACATCGCGATCTCGGTGACGCCCGAGCATCACGCCGAGCTGCGCAAGAAGCTCGACGACGCCGGGATCCCGTACGGCGGACCGCAGCAGGGCATCCCCGAGTCGATGTACTTCCGCGACCCCGACGGCATCCAGATCGAGCTGCTGCGCGACGAGCTGATGTTCTTCGCCGGCCACCGGCTCGACCAGGAGTAGCACCGGCTCTTCGAGCCAACCCTCAGGTTCGTGTCAGTCCCGTCTCAGCGCCGCCTCAGGGCCGCGACGCACCGTAGCCGGCATGACTGTCCTGCTGACCTCTGTGCTTCCGACCTCTGTGCTTCCGACCTTTGTGCTGCCGACATCGACCGATCCCCTCGTCGCCCCGAGGCGACTGACCGGCGAGGTCACCGCCGCGTTCCGGGAGTCGGTCCATCGACGGCTGGACTCGGCGGCGCAGGCCGAGGCTGACGAGGACCGTACGGTCGTGCTCGACCTCTCAGAGGTGGAGCTGTGCGACGGGAACGGGCTGGGGGTGCTGGTCGGTGCTCGCACGAGGGCGAGGGCTCAGGGGGTGAGCCTCATCATGGCAGCGCCGTCGGCCGCGCTGGTGCGCGCGGCCCGGTTGACCCGCTTGTACCGCGTGCTGCTGAGCGGCTCCTCGTCGGGCTGAACCGTCGAGCGCCGGCCGAAGCGGGTGAAGACCCCCTCGACGCGGTCGAGCCGCTCGCGCCAGGAGTCGTCGTTCTGCAGCCGCGTGACGCCGACGAGGATCAGGAAGCCGACCGCCCACCCGGCGACGATGTCGGAGATCCAGTGCGTGCGCAGGTACAGCGAGGCGATGCCGACGATGACCGAGGCCACCGCGACGAGGCCGTAGCCGAACCTCTGGCGCGGGATGGTGGGCACCTTGCGACCGAACGCCAGCAGCAGCCACGCCACCAGGCCCCAGGTGAGCACCGCGTTGGACGTGTGCCCGGACGGGAAGTCGGTGCCCCCGGTGAACGGCAGCCAGACACCCGTACGGGGCGACGGCCGGGCGATCGTGTACTTCATCGCGCCGACGATCACGTTCAGCGCCAGCAGCCCGATCAGGGCGAGCGTCATGGGCCGGATGATCCGGCGCCGCCAGGACAGGACCACGGCGACGACGAGGAGCACCGGCGCGGAGTAGGCCCGCTGCCCGACGACCGCGAGCAGCTTGGCGACCACCGAGTTCTTCGTGTACAGCCCGGGCCAGGCGGCGAGCGCCTTGTCGATGGCGAGCCCGGGCCCGGCCGCGACGAGGACGCTGACGGTGAGGAGGACGAAGATCGCGAACGACGCGATGACCAGCGGACGGGTCCAGCGCCCGACCAGGGACGGAGCAAGGCGCTGACTGTCGTCAACCGGCGTACGGCTGTGCAGCTCGAGCACCGTCTCAGGCCCTTCCGGATCGTGACCGCGCAGGGTCGCTACGGATAGATCCATCGTACCCAGTTCCACTGAGAACAACCTGACAGCTCTCGACCTGCTGCTCAAGGAGATCAACTTGGCTGCCGATGATCTCCATGATCGGGGACCTGTGGAACGAAATCACACGCTTGGGGGCGGGCTAGATGACCGACCGAACGACTGCACAGCGACGCCGGCGCCGACGCGTCATCCGCGCGGCCGCACCTGTGGCCGGCCTGCTGGTGGCCGGGCTGCTGGTCTGGCAGGGCAGCTACGCCGCCTTCTCGGCGACGACTGCTGACAACACCAACGCCTGGAGCTCGGGCTCCTTGGTCCTGACGAACAACGGCGGCGGTGCCGCGTACGCGGCCACCACGACCGCGACCTTCAACGAGGTCAACCTCAAGCCCGGCTCGACCGGCTTCAAGTGCCTCACCGTCAAGAGCGCCGGCACCTCGGCGGGCTCGCTGCGCTTCTACCGCACGGCCCTGGCCGACTCGGCGCCCTCCCTCGGCGCCCAGATCCAGGTCACGATCGACGCCGCGCCGGTGGCGTCCGACGTCCTGGTCGGATGCGCTGGCTTCCCCGCCGTCGGCCTCACCAACGTGACGACCGGTACGGCCCTGACCGCGCTGCAGACCACTTTCGCGGCGGCGACCGGTCCTGTCGCGGTGGCCAGCGGCACGGTGCTGACCGCCTACCGGATCGCCTGGACCTTCGTCTCCACGGGGACGACCGCCGGTGACAACGCCTTGCAGAGCAAGACGGTCACCGCCGGCTTCACGTGGGAGATCCAGTAAGCCCCAGTCACCCGTGCGGGCGGGACGGACCAGGGAACGAGCGTAAGGGTCGCGCGCGCAGGAGCGCCGTGCGAGCCGCTGCGCCCGTCGTCGGGATCCTGGTAGCTGCCCTGCTGGTCTGGCAGGGCAGCTACGCCGCCTTCTCCGCGACGACGGCTGACAACACCAACGCCTGGAGCTCTGGCTCGATCACCTCGCTCACGAACAACGGGGGCGGTGCCAGCTTCTCGGCGACGACCACGGCGCTGTTCAACCAGGCCAACCTGCGGCCCGGCGACGCCGGGGTCAAGTGCCTGACGGTGCAGAGCACGGCGACCACGGCCGGCGTCCTCAAGCTCTACCGCAGCGCGCTGACCGACTCGGCGCCCTCGCTCGGTGCCCAGATCAGGTTGACCGTCGATGCGCAGCCCGGGTTCTTCGGTGTGCAGTCGAACTGCTTCGGAGTCGCCGGAGCGTGGACCAACGTGCTCTCCAACGTCGCCCTCACCGGGCTGCCCACGAGCTTCGTCACCGCTGCGACGTCGATGCCCGTGGCCGCGGGTACTCAGTACGTCGTCTACCGGTTCACCTGGACGTTCGCGTCGACCGGTACGAACGCGGGTGACAGCGCGCTGATGGGCAAGACCGTCTCGGCGAGCTTCACCTGGGAGATGCAGTAGCGCCGAGTCACCCGTGCGGGCGGGACCGGGCAGGCAAGGCACGAAGGGGTCGGGTTCGGCGAGCCGCTGCCAGGTCGGCCGCGCCCGTCGTGGGCCTGCTGGTGGCTGCGCTGCTGGTCTGGCAGGGCAGCCAGGCCGCCTTCTCGGCGACGACGAGGAACACCAGGGACAGGTGGACCAGCGGTTCGCTGTCCCTGACCAACAACGGTGGTGGCGCGGGGTACGCGGCCACGACCACGGCGCTGTTCAACCAGGCCAACGCAAGGCCCGGGGCCACCGGTACGAGGTGCCTCACCGTCCGCAAGACCGGCACGGCTGCGGGATCCCTGCACCTCTACCGATCGGCACTCACCGACTCGGCACCCTCGCTCGGTGCCCAGCTCCACCTGACGATCACCGCCGTGCCGGTGGCCGCCAACGTCCGAGCCGGCTGTGCCGGCTTCCCGGCGGCGGGGCTGACCACGGTCGCGACGAACGTGGCGCTGACCGCGCTGCCGACCTCGTACGCGGCAGCGACCGGGCCGGTGGCCGTCGCGACCGCGACCCAGCGGGTGGCCTACCGCATCGCCTGGACCTTCGTGTCCACCGGCACGAACCCCGGTGACAATGCGCTGATGGGCAAGACCGTCTCGGCGAGCTTCACCTGGGAGATGCAGTAGCGGGGCTTGACCCTGACGTCACGTGAGCCCCTAGCGTCGTCGGCGGAGGTGCGGAACACGTGGCGGACAGCGACTACTCGGTGGGCGAGGTGGCCCGCGCGGCCGGAGTGACCGTGCGGACCCTGCACCACTACGACGAGATCGGGCTGCTGCGGCCGAGCGGGCGCAGCGACGCCGGCTACCGGCTGTACGCCTACGACGACCTCGTGCGGCTGCAGCAGGTGCTCGGCTACCGCGAGCTCGGGCTGCCGCTGGACGAGATCGGCGCGATCCTCGACGACCCCGCTGCCGACCCGGTCGAGCAGCTCCGTAGCCAGCACGAGCAGCTGGGCGAGCACGTCGCCCGGCTGCAACGGCAGCTGGCTGCTCTCGAGAAGACGATGGAGGCGTACAAGATGGGGATCCGGCTCACACCAGGGGAGATGTTCGAGGTGTTCGGCGAGTTCGACCCGACCGAGCACGCGGCCGAGGCCGAGCAGCGCTGGGGCGACACCGACGCCTACCGCGAGTCGCGGCGGCGCACGTCGACGTACACGAAGGCCGACTGGCAGGCGGTCAAGGCCGAGAACGACGCCATCGTGGCCGAGTTCCTCGCCGCGTACCGGTCAGGCGCTCCGTCGACGAGCGACGCGGCCATGGTGGTCGCCGAGGCGCACCGGCAGAGCATCACCCGCTGGTTCTACGACTGCTCCTACGAGATCCATCGCGGGCTGGCCGAGATGTACGTGGCCGACGCGAGGTTCGCGGCGACGTACGACCAGCACGCCGAGGGCCTGTCGACGTACGTGCACGACACGATCCTCGCGAACGCCGACCGCTGAGAGCGGGCCCGCTCGCCGTCAGCGCGGCAGGAGGTCGGTGCACTGCGTCCACAGGCTGACCGCCTCGAGGACGGAGCGGACGGCCTCGTCGAAGTCGTAGTCGTGATTGCCGGTGCACAGGCCGAGGCCGTAGCCGTCCTCGAGCGCGATGATGTTCTCGGCGATCCGGTGCGTCGACGTCAGCGGCCGGAAGTGGCCCTGCGCGGTGCCCTCGTCGAGCAGCCGCTCGTAGAGCCGGACCTGCTGGCCGCAGAGATCGGTGATCATCTCGGCGTGGTGCTGGTCGCGGGCCTTGGCGACGGCGACCTGGTACAGCGCGAGCGACAGCGGCTGGTCGGCCGGCTTCGGCAGCCCGAGCTGCACCATGGTGCGCACCTGCTCGCGGGCGTCCGGAAGGCCTTCGACGGCGGAGAGCCGGGCCGTGTAGTAGCGCTCGTACGCCATGGCGTGGACGTGCCGGAGCAGCTCGTCGACGTTGTCGTAGTAGTAGTAGACCGAGCCCGTGGCAAGGCCTGCGGCGCCGGCGACGTCCTTCATCTGCAGGTCGGCCGGCCCCCGCTCGTTGATGACCTGGAGGGCGGCCTCGAGCAGCTGGGCGCGCCGGGCGGTCTGGTTGCGCGGGCGTGGCATACGCGGGTCTTCTCCCTTCCGCCGCCAGCGTACGGGGCGGCCGACACCGAACCGTGATCCGGAACCCTTGACAGCATAGCGTTATTTATCGAATCATTCGACGAATAACGCCGCCGAAGGGAGCCCCGCATGGCCGAGCAAGGACCCGGACGGTACGAGCAGGAGCTGTCGAGGTCGCTGTCGCTGCGCGGCAACGTCCTGATCACGCTGTCGTCCGTGACCCCCGCGAGCAGCGTCTTCATCATCATCCCGGCGGTGCTCGCCGCCGTGGCCGGCGCGTCGTTCGTCGCCTTCGTGGCGGCCGCGATCGTCGGCGTCTTCATGGCGTTCTGCTACGCCGAGCTGTCCTCGGCCTTCCCGATCGCCGGCGGCGAGTACTCCTTCGCCGCCCGGGTGCTCGGCAAGGGCACCGGCTTCGCCCTGTTCCTGATGAACGCGATCAGCCTGATCCTGATCATCGGCGTGATCGCGCTCGGCACCGGGCAGTACCTCTCGGCGGCCTGGTCCGGCGCCAACAGCAAGTGGGTCGGGGTCGCCGTCATCGTCTTCAGCGCGGTCATGGCCGTCCTCAACATCCGTACCAACGCCTGGGTGACGGGCACCTTCCTCTGCCTGGAGATGGCCGCGCTCGTCGTCCTGACGACTCTCGGCTTCCTGCACGTCTCGCGTCCGGTCTCCACGCTCTTCCACCCCCAGGCTGTGGGTGGGTCAGGGGTTCTCACCTCGGTCGGGTGGGGGCTCGTGGCCGCCCAGACGGCGACCGCGGTGTTCGCGTACAACGGGTACGGGGCCGCGGTGTACTTCGCCGAGGAGACGCGCAACGCCGCGCGCGGCCTCGCCAAGGTGATCATGTGGTCGCTCGCCATCACGGTGGCGGCCGAGCTGATCCCGATGACGGCGGTGCTGCTCGGCGCTCCCGACCTCGGCAAGCTGATCAGCGACCCCGCGCCGATGCAGTACTTCGTCACCGCCAGGGGTGGGTCCGGGCTCAACACCGTCGTCAGCCTGGCGATCGCCGTGGCTATCATCAACGCCGTGGTGGCCATCACCCTGCAGACCGGGCGCACGGTGTACGGGTCGGCCCGCGACCGTGCCTACCCCGACGCGATCAGCAAGCTCCTCGGCACGGTCCACCCACGGCTGCAGACTCCTTTGCCGGCAACGCTCTTCGTGGGCGTGGTCGCCGCTGTGGTCGCGTCCATCGTCCCGCTGAACGCGCTCATCACCGCTACCGGCGCGACCCTCGTCGCCCTCTACCTGATCGTCGCCCTGTCGGCGATCGTGGGTCGCCGCAACGGCTCCACCAGCGGCGCCAAGTACCGGATGCCCGCGTGGCCGCTGGCCCCCGTCGGGGTGATCCTCAGTCTCGGCTACGTGACCTACCAGCTGTGGCAGGGCAACAAGTGGCAGGTCATCATCGCCGTCGGCGCGCTCGCGGTCGGGTACGCGTACTACTACGCGTACCTGTACCCGCAGCGGGACCACCGATGGACGATGCCCGACCCGGCCCACGACGAGCACGCGGACCGCGCCGCGTCGCAAGTATCGCTGTTCGGAGAGCACGGCTT
>DAIPJR010000249.1:0-3175 GCA_036770165.1 Actinomycetes bacterium
CGAGCAGGCCGGCCTTGCTGGGCACCAGCCTGGGCAGCTCGCCGCCGACCACGCGCGGCCAGAAGAAGCCGAGCTGGCGCAGGGCGGCGCCGTGGAACGTACGCGCCTGGACACCGCCCACCCCGAGCTGACGGAGCCGGCCCCGCATCTCCCCCGCCGCACGGGCCGTGAAGGTCACCGCGAGCACCTGCTGAGGGGCGTAGACACCCGAGTGGACGCCGTAGGCGATCCGGTGCGTGATCGCCCTCGTCTTGCCGGTGCCCGCGCCGGCGAGCACGCAGACCGGGCCCCGCAGCGCCACGGCCACGGCCCGCTGCTCGGGGTCGAGCGCTGCAAGGACCGCGTCGGGCGACGACAGGTCGGCGGAGGGGGCGGCAGTCATGACCGGGCCATCCTCGCAGGCGGCACCGTCAGGACGCCCCGGCCGTCCACAGGCCCCGGGAACATGCGAGGGTGGTTGACAGTTCTACGATCAGACCAGTCGCACGAGCCAGTCGCAGGAGAGGGATCGTCCGTGTCGAGCACAGCGTCGCTCACGATGTACAGCACCCCGTGGTGCGGCTACTGCCACCGCCTGCAGGGTCAGCTCGACCGTGAGGGCATCCGCTACACGGTCGTGGACATCGCCGAGGACCCGGCTGGGGCCGATGTCGTGATGGCGGTCAACCACGGCAACCAGACGGTCCCCACCGTGATATTCGCCGACGGCTCCGCGCTCACCAACCCCAGCGTCGCCCAGATCAAGGCCAAGCTCGTCGCCTGAGCCGCCCGACCCTCAGAGCAGGGTGGCCGCGAAGTCCGGGACGTAGGTCTGCGAGTCGCGCGGCGGGCGTACGTAGCCGGTGGACTCCGGTCGGGCCGGCAGGTCGAGGGGGACCCGCTGGACCTGGCGGTAGTCGAGGGACTCCAGCAGGTGGTGGATCATGTTCAGCCGGGCCCGACGCTTCTCGTCGCTCTCGACCACCCACCACGGGGCCTCGGGGATGTCGGTGTGGACCAGCATCTGGTCCTTCGCGCGCGAGTAGTCCTCCCACCGGCTGATCGACTCGAGGTCCATGCCCGACAGCTTCCAGCGGCGCATCGGGTCCTCGAGCCGCGAGCGGAAGCGCGCCTCCTGCTCGGCGTCGCCGACCGAGAACCAGTACTTGCGCAGCAGCACGCCCTCCTCGACGAGCAGCCGTTCGAAGATCGGGCACTGGTGCAGGAACCGCTGGTACTCGTCGTTGCTGCAGAAGCCCATGACCCGTTCGACGCCGGCCCGGTTGTACCAGGACCGGTCGAACAGCACGATCTCGCCCGCGGCCGGGAGCTGGGCCACGTAGCGCTGGAAGTACCACTCGGTCCGCTCACGGTCGCTGGGCGCCGGCAGGGCCGCGATCCGGGCGACACGCGGGTTCAGGTACTCGGTGACCCGCTTGATCGTGCTGCCCTTGCCCGCCGCGTCCCGGCCCTCGAAGACGACGACGAGGCGCTTGCCCTCCACGCGCACCCATTCCTGGAGCGTCACCAGCTCGGCCTGCAGCCGGAACAGCTCGCGCTCGTAGATCTTCTTGGGCACGCGGGCCGGCGCGTCCGCGCTGGCTTCCGGCCGATGTCCGTGGTGGTGATGTTTCGCCATGCGCCGCAGCGTACGGCGGGCCTACCAGGGAAGGGCAGGATCTGGGAGCTCTGACCCGTACCAGTCCTCGATCAGCCGCCGGGCGATCGAGATGGCCGGCGGCAGCCCGAGCGACCCGTCACCCACCCCTGTCGCGATCTCGGCGCGGCTGAACCAGCGGACCTCCGCGAGCTCCTCGCCGTCGGCCTGCGGCACCGCGTCGGCCGACAGCGCGCGGGCGCGGAACCCGAGCATCAGCGACGACGGGAACGGCCACGGCTGGCTGCCGAGGTAGCGCACCTCGCCGATCGCGACGCCCGACTCCTCACCGACCTCGCGGATCACCGCAGCCTCCGCGGACTCCCCCGGCTCGACGAACCCGGCCAGCGTCGAGAACCGGCGCTCGCTCCAGCGGGCCGAGCTGCCGAGCAGGCAGCGGTCGCCGGTGACGTCCGAGACGAGCACGATGATCGCCGGGTCGGTACGGGGGTAGTGCTCGGACCCGTCGGCCGGGCAGCGGCGGACGAAGCCCGCCACCGCGACCTCCGTGGGGGTGCCGCAGCGGGGGCAGTGCCGGTGCGTCGCGTGCCAGTTGGCCAGACCCACGGCGAGGACCAGCAGCCCGGCGTCGCGGTCGTCGAGCCGGGCGCCCACCTCGCGGAGGCCGGCGGGTACGGCCGCGGAGCCGAGCGGGGCGCGCAGGATGTTGGCCGGTTCGGTGCCCGCGACGGCGAAGAAGGCGGTGCCACCCTCGTCGACGCCGAGGAAGTACCGCTCGCCCGGAGGGGCCTGCTCAGGGGCGCAGTAGAGGATGCGGTCGTCGTCGACGAGGGTGCGGCCGTCCGCGACGCGGAGCACCCGGGTCCGCGGGTCGGCCCACGCGGCGGCCAGCCACGCGTCGTCCGTACGGTGCTCCGCGGCCCGATCGGTGGCCGAGCGCGCGAGGGCGAGCCGACCCTCGAGCGGGCTCCCGGTGCCCGCCGTCACTCGGGTCGGCCGGCGGACGCGAGGTCGGCCCACAGGTACGCGATGGCCTCGGCACCGGTGAGCAGCAGCGGGACCTCGACCTTCTCGTTCGGCGCGTGGATGCGGTCCTCTGGCAGGAAGACGCCGAGGAAGACGACCGGCACGTCGAGGATCTCGGCGAGGTCGGCCTCCGGGCCCGAGCCGCCCTCGCGGGTGTACAGCGCCTCGACGCCGAACGCCCGGCTCATCGACCGCTGGACCGCCTGCAGGGCCGGGTCCTCGAGCGGGGTGAGGCAGGCGCGCACGCCGGGTCCGTAGAACTCCACGCTGGCGGTGATGCCGTTCGGGGTCTGGTCCGCCAGCCAGGCGCGGAACAGGTCCTGGACGTGCAACGGCTCCTGCCCCGTGACCAGGCGGAAGGACACCTTGGCGTGCGCGTCCGAGGGGACGATCGTCTTGTGCCCTGGGCCGGTGTAGCCGCCCCACATCCCGTTGACCTCGGCGGTCGGCCGGCCCCAGATCCGCTCGAGGGTCGAGTAGCCGTGCTCGCCCCAGGTGGCCCGCGACTGCGCGTCGGCGAGGAACGCCGACTCGTCGAACGGCAGCCGGGCC
>DAIPJR010000250.1:0-3165 GCA_036770165.1 Actinomycetes bacterium
GCGTGTCCGTCACGCTCGACAGTGCCTTCTGCATCGCCGCCGTCGAGGAGGCGAAGCGAGCCGAGATCGCCGTGCTGCTGGTCCCGGGGATCGGCACCATGGACGACCTGCGCGGTGCCCGTGCGGCCGGCGCGTCGGTGGCCCGTGTGGCGACGCACTGCACCGAGGCCGACGTGTCCGTGCAGCACTTCGGCCTGGCCCGCTCCCTCGGCATGGAGACGGTCGGCTTCCTGATGATGGCGCACCGCACGACGCCGGAGGAGCTGGCCCGGCAGGCCCGGATCATGGTCGACGCGGGCGCCGAGTGCGTCTACGTGGTCGACTCCGCCGGCGCCCTGGTCCTGGGTGATGCCCAGGTGCGGGTCGAGGCCCTGGTCCGGGCGGTCGGCGCCGACGCTCAGGTCGGCTTCCACGGCCACCAGAACCTGTCGCTGGGCGTGGCCAACTCGGTGCTCGCCTACCAGAACGGCGCCCGGCAGATCGACGGGGCACTGTGCGCGCTCGGCGCCGGTGCCGGCAACTCCCCCACCGAGGTCCTCGCGGCGACGTTCGACCATCTCGGGGTCGTCACGGGCGTCGACGTCGGTGGCGTCCTCGCCGCGGCCGAGGAGGTCGTGCGCCCGTTCCTGCCGCGCTGGCCCAAGATGGACCGTACGGCGATCGTGCAGGGCTGGGCCGGCGTCTACTCCAGCTTCCTGCTGCACGCCGAGCGGGCCGCCGAGCGGTACGGCGTCCCGGCCCACGAGATCCTGCAGCGGGTCGGCGAGCTGGGCTACGTGGGCGGCCAGGAGGACATGATCATCGACGTCGCGCTGCAGCTCGCCGCCGAGCGCGAGGAGGCCCCGGCATGGAGCTGATCCCGCACGTGATCCACGGCCGCGAGCTGGAGTCGGCCTCGGGGGCGCGCTTCGGCACGGTCGACCCGTGGACGCAGGCCCAGTACGCGGAGGTCGCGCTCGGCGGCGCCGAGGACGCCGAGCGGGCCGTCCTCTCCGCCCGCAAGGCCTTCGACGAGGGCCCGTGGCCGCGCATGGGAATGGCCGAGCGCGGCGCCCTCCTGCACCGGCTCGCCGACCTGGTGGCCGAGCACGCGGACGAGCTGGCGATGGCCGACACGCGGGACATGGGCAAGCCGATCACGGACGCGAAGACGAAGGACGTCCCGCGGACCGCACAGAACATCCGCTTCTTCGCCGACCACGCCCGGCTCTCGACCGCAGAGGCCTACCCGATGGACAGCGGCCACCACGCGTACTCCCGGTTCGAGCCGGCGGGCGTCGTCGCCGCGATCGCGCCCTGGAACTTCCCGCTGATGCTGGAGTCCTGGAAGGTCGCGCCGGCGCTCGCCTGGGGCAACACGGTCGTGCTCAAGCCGGCGGAGGACACCCCTGCCTCGGCGACGCTGCTGGGCAAGCTCGCCCTCGAGGCCGGGCTGCCGCCCGGCGTCCTCAACGTGCTGCACGGGTACGGTCCCGACTCCGCGGGCGCCGCCCTCACCTCGCACCCGGGCGTCGACCGGATCACCTTCACCGGCGAGAGCGGTACGGGTCGGATCATCGCGCGCGCCGCCTCGGCGAACCTCGTACCCGTGAGCCTGGAGCTCGGCGGCAAGGGCGCCAACCTGGTGTTCGACGACGCGGACCTCGACGGTGCCGTCGACTGGTCCATCAAGGCGGTGTTCAGCAACGCCGGACAGGTGTGCCTCGCGGGGTCGCGACTGTACGTGCAGCGCGGGATCTACCCCGAGTTCCTCGCCCGCTTCACCGCGGTCGCCGAGGCGCTGGTCATCGGCGACCCCAAGGATCCCGCGACGCAGGTGGGCCCGCTCGCCTCCGAGGAGCACTACAAGAAGGTCCGGTCGTACATCGACGAGGTGGACGCCGGCGGCTCCGGCCGGGCCATCACCGGTGGCCTCGGCGACGGCTGGGTCATCAGGCCGACGGTCGTCGTGGATGCACCCGCGACGTCGCGCGTGGTCTGCGAGGAGGTCTTCGGGCCGGTGGTGACGGTGCAGGTCTTCGACTCCGAGGCCGAGGGCGTGGCACACGCCAACAGCACCCGCTTCGGGCTGAACGCGATGGTCTTCACCGAGAACCTGTCGCGAGCGCACCGGGTGGCCGCGGCGCTGCGGGCCGGCACGGTGTGGGTCAACTGCTTCTTCATCCGCGACCTTCGGGCGCCGTTCGGCGGCGTGGGCGACTCGGGCGTCGGCCGCGAGGGGGGCACGTTCAGCCGCGAGTTCTTCACCGAGCCCAAGGCCGTGGTCATGCAGATCTGAGCCGGTCAGGTCAGGCTCGTACCCAGCAGACGCTGGCCGGTGAGCTCGGCCAGGTGCAGGACGGCGGCCGTGTCGTCGGCGGTCGGCTTGGTGTCGCTGCTCGCGTACACCCCGTCCAGGACGGACCCGTGCACCTGGAAGACCTCGATGTTGTAGAGCTCGCCCTTCTGCCCCTTGGCGCTCACACCGCTGGTCGCGATCGCGTTGTCCTTCGCGGGCAGGGCCGAGGAGCCCGAGAGCTGGCTGACGTCGTAGCGCAGCGCCGGCTCGCCGGCGACCGTGCCGGCAACGTACGTGGTCTTCGGGCAGTGCGTGACGGCCGTGCGCAGCTGCGCGAGAGCCAGCAGCGCAGCCTGCGGCGTGTCGTACGCGACGACCTCGTTGGAGACTCCGATCGGGGCGCCAGCGGCGGTGAGGACCTCGACCTGCCTTCGCGCGAGGCGGTGCGCCTCGCTGCTGAAGTGTCCTGCGCAGTAGTCGAGGGTGACCTGGCCGGCCACCTGGTCACCACCAGGGATGAGCTTCACGGTGTAGCCGTTGGCCAGGTCGCTGTCGGACATCCCGACCTGCTGGACCAGCTGGGCCGGGGACACCGACGGCGTCGGGGTCGAGCTCGCGGCCGGCGTCGTGCTGGCGGGTGCGGCGGCTGGTTTCGCGCCGGAGGACGAGCAGGCGGCCAGCGCGAAGGCGAGCAGCAGCGCCGTCGAGGCAGTGGCGGCGGTGCCGGCGAGCGAGCGCAGCGTGGGTGTCCGAGACATGCGTGGTTCCTCCGTGACCTGGGAGCGCCCCCGCGGGCGCTCCCACCGGACATCGGCGGGTATCCCACCCGGCTTAACCGGTCCCCCTGGCCGAGACGGACGCCGGCTGGCCCGCAGGCGGGCGGGCCG
>DAIPJR010000053.1:0-9808 GCA_036770165.1 Actinomycetes bacterium
CTACCGGGCGAACGAGAGCCGGCTGGCCGGGCTCCTGCAGGGCTCCGCGCGATGCCCGACGCCCGCTCCGTGCTCGCTTGGCAGCTCGACATCGCGCAGTCGCGGGCCGCTTCCCTCCAGCTGCTGGCCGCCGACACCGAGACGGTGCAGCGGCGCGTGGGACAAGGGGTGCTGCCCTTCATGAGCGGGCGCAGCTGGCGGGGCCCCGGCGCGGCGGCGGCACTCCGGGTGCTGCACCGCCGCGCCCAGGTACTGACGCGGATAGCCGCCGACCTCTCTTCGGCCGCACGACTGCTGGTCGACGGCTTTGCCCGGCTGGGTCGTCTCCAGGTGCTGGTGCAGCACGCGGTCCGGTGCGCCGCCGACGACCGTCGCGCGGTGACCCTCCCGGCCGTGCTCGCCGCCGGCGGCGGACCGCTGGCCTGGGCGGCGATCGATCTGCTCGACCGACGCACAGACGCCCCCGTCGACGCCGTCGTGGCCGAGGTGACCCACGTCGACCGGGGGTGCGCGCACTCCCTCGCCGAGCTCGACGCGAGCGCGCGCTCCCTGCTGCGGCTCTCGGAGCCGGACGCGGCTCGCCAGGACGCACTGGCCGAGCTCGGAGCGGCCGGGTTCGCCCGCTGGCTGGCCGCCCCGCCGCCGCGCAGCTCGACGCCGGCACAGGTCGCCGACTGGTGGTCGGCACACACGCCGGCCGAGCAGCGGGCGCTCGCATCCGACCCACGGACGTGGGCACGGCTCGGCAGTCTCGACGGGCTCCCGTTCGGCGTGCGCGACAAGGTCAACCGGTCCGCGCTGCAACGCCGCCTGGATGGCTACGAGCTCGCCCTCGGACAGATCCAGGCTCGGCTCGACCATGCGGTGATCGCCGACGCTGGCAGCGTCCAAGAGCTCATGCGCCTGCGGGCTGAGCTGGTCAGTGGCCACCGCGTCGATCTGACCGTCTCTCAGCAGCTCTCGACGCTCGCGCAGCAGCGGGACCCCATCACCCACCGATCACTTCTGGTCCAGCTGATCCTCGACGAGCCCGAGGAGTGGGAGGGTCGCGGGCGCGTCTCCGTGGCGCTCGGCGACGTCGACTCCGCATCCCACGTGGCCTACCTGGTCCCCGGGCTCGGCGTCCGACCCGACCCGGACCTGGCCGATCTCGTGGGCGACGCTCACCACGTCTACGAGGCTGCCCGAGCACTGGCGCCCTCGACGGCCACCGCGGTCATCGCCTGGCTCGGCTACGAGACGCCCGGCTGGGCCCAGGTGGCCTTCGACGGTCGCGCCCGCGCGGGTGGCGGGCTGCTCGCCACGGACGTCGGCGGGCTGCGAGCGGCCCGGACGGGCGGCCAGCCCCAGGTGACCGTCATCGGGCACAGCTACGGCAGCACCACCGCTTCGGTGGCGGTCCAGGCGGCGACGATCGACGACGCGATCTTCGTCGGCAGCCCCGGCCTGCTCGTCGGGCACGCAGGCGAGCTTCCGGTGGGCAGCAGCCACGTATGGGTGGGCGCGGCCAGCGGCGACGAGGTCAGCCGGCTGAGCCGGTTCGGTACCGACCCTGCAGCCGCCGCCTTCGGGGGCCAGCGCTTCGCGGCCGAGTCACCACCTGGGACGCCGACCATGGCCCAGCACCTGCGCTACTTCGACCCCGGGTCCGAGTCCCTGCCGAACATCGCCCGGATCGTCGTCGGTGAGCAGTCACTCGTCACCACCGTCGCGGGTCGGATCGACCGAGGGCTCGCCGGGGTCGTGGTCGACTCTGTCCTCCCGATGGCCGCGCTCCCGGTCCTGCCACCGCTCGCGGCGCAAGCCGTCCGTCGGCTCGACCCGGCTCTCGCCGACCCGGCCCATGGGGACTCCCGTTAGCCGGGCCCGAGCCGACCGTCAGCGAGCAGGTCGTCGATCGTCGGCCCCAACGCTCGGAACGCCCGGCCGCGATGGCTCGCCGCGTCCTTCTCCTCGTCCGAGAGCTCGGCCGACGTGCGCTCCTCGCCCTCCGGAACGAAGATCGGGTCGTAGCCGAAACCGTTGCTGCCCCTCGGTTCCCGGGTCAACCGTCCGGGCCAGACGCCTTCGCGGACGAACTCGGCCCGGTCCGGCAGGACCAACGCCGCGGAGCAGTGGAACGACGCACCAAGCCGTTCGTCGGGCACGTCCTCCAGCTGGGCGAGCACGAGCAGCAGGTTGGCGACGTCGTCGCCGTGCCGACCGGACCAGCGAGCCGAGAGGACGCCCGGCATCCCAGCGAGCGCGTCGACGCATAGCCCGGAGTCGTCGGCCACCGCGGGCAGCCCCGTCGCCCGCGCGACGGCGTGCGCCTTGAGGAGCGCGTTCTCCGCGAAGGTCCCCCCCGTCTCGGCCACGTCGGGCACGTCGAGGACCCCGTCGAAGTCCGCGACACCGACCAGCTCGACCGCGAGCCCCAGCTCCTCGAGGATGCGCCCGACCTCGATCACCTTGTGCCGGTTGCGGGACGCGAGAACCAGCCGTGGACGGCTCACGCGGTCGTGACCCTGGAAGCTGGCGCCGCGAGGACGTGCGAGGACACAAGGGCGGCCTGCTGCATCGCCGTCAGGTCGGCACACCCGGCAAGCGCGAGGTCGAGGAGCCGGTCGAGCAGCGCCCGGTCGAACGGGGCACCCTCGGCCGTGCCCTGCACCTCCACGAACTGCCCGGTACCGGTGACTACCACGTTCATGTCGGTCTCTGCACGTACGTCCTCGGTGTAGGCCAGGTCGAGCATCGGCGAACCGTCGACCACTCCCACAGATACCGCAGCCACCGATCCGGTCAGCGGCTCCGCGGTGGCCTTGACCAGGCCCTGGCCTCGCGCCCACGTCACCGCGTCAGCCAGCGCCACGTACGCCCCGGTGATCGCTGCGGTTCGCGTGCCCCCGTCGGCCTGCAGGACGTCGCAGTCGATGACGATCGTGTTCTCGCCCAGCGCTCGGTAGTCGACGACGGCGCGCAGCGAGCGCCCCACCAGCCGCGAGATCTCGTGCGTACGTCCGCCGATACGCCCCTTGACCGACTCGCGGTCCGACCGGGTGTTCGTCGACCGCGGCAGCATCGCGTACTCCGCAGTCACCCAACCCTCGCCACTGCCCTTGCGCCATCTCGGCACCCCGGCGGTGAAGGAGGCAGCGCACAGCACCCGAGTGCGCCCGAACTCGACGAGCACCGAACCCTCGGCATGGTCGAGCCACCCCCGGGAGATGGTGACGGGACGGAGCTGGTCGTGGGTACGGCCGTCGATGCGCGGCGCCTGATCGGACATGCCAGCGAGCCTAACGGCGCCCGCCGACGCCCCTCACCCCACCTCGAAGCGGGAGCCCGGGACGGCCAGCGCACACTCCCGCCCGAACGCCGCCTCGGCCTCGGCCACAGCGGCCGCCGGGTCGTGCCACGGAGGCACGTGGGTCACGACCAGCCGCCCGACCCCCGCCGCGAGCGCCATCTCCCCAGCGTCGCGCCCGGTCAGGTGCAGGTTCGCGGGGTTGGCCGCCCCGTCGACGAACGAGGCCTCGGCCAGCAGCAGGTCTGTCCCGGCGGCCAGCGCGACGACGGCATCGCTCGGCCCGGTGTCGCCGGTGTACACGAGCGAGGCGCCGCCGACCTCGACCCGTGTCGCGTGGCACTCCACCGGGTGCGCGGTCCGGGCGAGCGTCAGCAGGAACGGCCCGACGGTCAGCTGGCCCACGCCGATGTCGTGGAAGGTGAAGACGCGGTCCAGCGCCGCCCGGTCGACGGTTCCGTAGGCCCGGGCCACGTGGTCCCCGACGCCGGCCGGTCCGTACACGTCCACCGGAGGCAGCGGTCCGCGCGGGTGGTAGCGACGAGCCACGTAGTAGGAGGACAGGTCGGCGCAGTGGTCGGCGTGCAGGTGGCTGACCAGCACGGCGCCCACCGCATCGAGCTCCACGTACCGTTGCAACGGCCCGATCGACCCGCTCCCGAGGTCGAGCACCAGCGTGAAACCGTCGGCCTCGACCAGGTAGCACGAGGCCGCGGCGTAGGGGCCCGGGAACGATCCCGAGCAGCCGACCACCGTGAGCCGCACGTCAGGGCCCGCTCGACGACGTCCGGTCGGCGAGCTCGGCGCCCTCGACCGTGCCGATCTCCGGCCCGAGGAACCGCCGCCCCAGCCGCGCGAACTCCTCCGGGTCCCCCGTCGCCAGGAACCGGTGCCTGGGCGCGGGCAGCACGGGGTCGCGCAGGAGCCCCTGCGTGGCCAGCGTCCGGTAGACGTCCTTGGCCGTCTCCTCCGCGCTGGAGACGAGCGTCACGTCGTCGCCCATCACGTACGAGATGACCCCGGTGAGAAGCGGGTAGTGCGTGCATCCGAGGACGAGGGTGTCGACGCCCGCCGCCGCGACCACGTCGAGGTAGTCGTGCGCGACGGCGAGCAGGTCGGGGCCACCGGTGACGCCGGCCTCGACGAACTCGACGAACCGGGGGCACGCCCGGACCGTGAGCTGCAGCTCGGGCGCCGCGGCGAAGGCATCCTCGTAGGCGCCGCTGGTGATCGTCGCGTGCGTGCCGATGACGGCCACCTTGCCGTTGCGGGTGGCCTTGACGGCTCGACGTACGGCCGGATGGACCACCTCGACCACGGGTACGGAGTAGCGCTCACGCGCGTCGCGCAGCACGGCGGCGCTGGCGCTGTTGCAGGCGATGACCAGCATCTTGACGCCGTGCTCGACGAGGTGGTCCATGACCTCGAGTGCGAACTCGCGCACCTGCGCGAGCGGCCTCGGGCCGTACGGGCCTCGGGCGGTGTCGCCGACGTAGCGGATCGGCTCGTGCGGCAGCTGATCGAGCACAGCCCGAGCGACGGTGAGCCCCCCGACGCCGCTGTCGAAGATACCGATCGGTGCGTCTGCCACGGTCGTCCACCCTACCGGCGCTCTCCCTGACACTTCGTTTGATCTACTCCCCACAACCGTCAGATCTACCCGCTATCCACCAGGCAGGTCGCCGCGCACTTGCGCAACCGACCCGCCCAGCCGCGCGAGGTGAGCACGGCGCCGACCTGAGCGGCCGTGTCGCACGGCCGCGACATCACGGACGTCCAGCCGTAGCGAAGAGTCATCCGCCCTTCCACAGCAGCGGCATTGTCTCTGTCCATGTCACGGAAGGCATTCTCTGCACCCTCGTGCCCGAGGCGCCCATCGAGCTCGACGAACAGGCCAAACTCCGCGTAGCCGAGATCCCGCCGCACGAGCTGCCCACGCACCCGCCCGACCACCTGGCGCTGCGCAGAGGGCAAACCGTGGGCACGCTCGACCTTGCGCACCCAGCCGATCTCGAGCGGGGTGGTCGCTCCAGCGCGGTAGTCGCCGCACGTCAGCTCGACCAGCGCCCGACGGCCAAGCCGACCTCGCGTCAGGCTCGCCGCGAGCAGCTTCTTCGGGGTCGTCTTGCGGCCCTGCAATGCGGCGGTGATCCACCCGATGGCCGTGGCTTCGTCCGGCGACTCGTCCACGAGATCCAGGACCGTATCTTCGACGGTCGTACGAGGCGGCAGGAACCGAGGATGTGTCCTCTGGGGCAACCGGCTGAGGTTCCGTACGTGCACGCCCCGCATGCGCCGCCGAGGTCGCAGCGTCGCCGGAACGCCGACGAAGATCGACACGGATTCCGGGCCGAAGCCCCAGACCTCCGCAGCTGTGGGCCCGCACAGCGCGGACCCCTCCCCGCAGGCCAACAGCGCGGCCCACAGGGATGCTTCGCGCGGCGGAGGTCCCGTCGCGGTCCAGTACACGCCCCGGTGCAGCCGGCGCCAACGACCAGCTCGGACCTGGCCCTGGATCTCCTCGGAGGTCCAGCCCCACGCCAACAGCTGCCTTCGGGCCACGACACCGGCTTGACGGGTTGTCGCGGCGACCGCGCTCCGGTGGAGGCGAACGGTTCCACGCGACGTAGCCATGACTCACGGTGCAGAGCACGGCGCCGGATGCACGGGTCAGGTTCGACATCTGGGGATAACTGCACATCTCTGACACTTGTGGGCAGTAGATCAAACGAATCGTCAGAGCTGGCGGGGGTCAGGCCCAGAGCTGGCCTTCGAGCCCATCCTCAGCGGCGTCGAGGTCACCTTCGTAGGCACCCGTGGAGAGGTACTTCCAGCCGCCATCGCAGACGATGAAGGCGATGTCGGCCCGCCGTCCGGCATCGACCGCCTTGCGGGCGACACCCAGCGCCGCATGCAGGATCGCCCCCGTGGAGATGCCGGCGAAGATCCCCTCCGCCTCGAGCAGCTCGCGCATGCGGCGCACGGCGTCCCGCGGGCCGACGGAGAACCGGGTGGTCAAGACGGACGCGTCGTACAGCTCGGGGACAAAGCCTTCGTCGAGGTTGCGCAGCCCGTAGACGAGCTCGCCGTAGCGCGGCTCGGCGGCGACGATCTCGACGCCGGGGACGTGCTCGCGCAGGTACCGCCCGACACCCATCAGCGTGCCCGTCGTCCCGAGGCCGGCCACGAAGTGGGTCACGCTGGGAAGGTCGGCAAGGATCTCCGGCCCGGTCGTGCGGTAGTGCGCGTCGGCGTTGGCCGGGTTGCCGTACTGGTACAGCATCACCCACTCGGGGTGCTCCGCCGCGAGCTCCTTGGCCATGCGCACGGCCTCGTTGGATCCGCCTGCCGCGGGCGACGAGATGATCTCCGCGCCCCACATCCGCAGCAGCTGAGAGCGCTCGCGCGAGGTGTTCTCGGGCATCACGCAGATCAGCCGGTAGCCCTTGAGCTTGGCCGCCATGGCGAGCGAGATGCCGGTGTTCCCCGAGGTGGGTTCGAGGATGGTGGCGCCCGGCGCGAGGAGTCCGGCCGACTCGGCAGCCTCGATCATCGCGAGCGCCGGCCGGTCCTTGACCGAGCCGGTCGGGTTGCGGTCCTCGAGCTTGGCCCAGAGGCGTACCTCGGGGGACGGCGAGAGCCGGGGCAGCCCGACCAGCGGAGTGCCCCCGACAGAGTCGATCAGCGAGTCGAAGCGCACGAGGGGCCCTGGCCGGTCAGGAGGCCCCGCCCGCGACCGCGGGCAGGATGGTGACGTTGTCGCCGTCGCCGACCGGCGCGGTCAGCCCGCCGAGGAAACGGACGTCCTCGTCGTTGAGGTAGACGTTGACGAAGCGGCGCAGCTGGTCGTTCTCGACCAGTCGCTCCCGCAGGCCTGGGTGCCGGCTCTCCAGATCGGTGAAGAGCTCGTCGATCGTCGACCCGGCCCCCTCGACGGCCTTCGCGCCTTCGGTGTAGGGACGAAGGATCGTCGGAATTCGGACCTCGACCGCCATGACCGTGAACTCTCCTCAGCCTGAAGTTGCTTGCTCTATGCCAGGTCCAACGCGGCGACCACCCGGACTTCTTCCTCGGTGACCACCCCGTCGACGATCCGGTAGGACCGCACCTCGTCCATCGCCGGCTCGCGCGTGGACACGAGCAGGTAGTGGGCACCGGGCTCCGAGGCGTAGGACACGTCCGTACGCGAAGGGTAGGCCTCGGTGGCCGTGTGCGAGTGGTAGACGACGACGGGCTCCTCGTCGCGGTCGTCCATGTCGCGGTACAGCCGCAGCAGGTCGCCGGAGTCGAACTCGTAGAAGGTCGGCGACATCGCGGCGTTGAGCATCGGGACGAAACGCTCCGGACGATCGCTGCCGGCCGGCCCGGCGACGATCCCGCAGGCCTCGTCCGGATGGTCGCGGCGCGCGTGTGCGACGATCGCGTCGAGCACCTCTCGGGCGATGGTGAGCACGCCGGAAGCCTATCGGCGGCGGGTGGAAGGTCGATCAGCGCAGGCAGCGCACCAGCGTCTCCTGCAGCCAGCTCAGCCAGTCGTACAGCAGGAACAGGGACCTGGTGGGGTCGTCCTCGGCGAGACCGTGGAACTGCGTCGGCCAGTCCTCCTGCACGTCGATCCTGGTACCGAGAGCAAGGCGCAGGTCGTTCAGCGCGCCCAGCCACGCCTGCACGTCGTCGTCGACCAGGTCCCGCTCCTTGCCCGGACCCTCGAGCGTCGCGAGCGCCCGCAGCGCCCCCGCGTGCTTGCGCTCCCGCAGGCTGTTCTCGGTGTAGCGCCGGAACTCCCCGGCCGCCTCCGGGTCGTCCGCGTACGCGTCCGGGAAGAGCCGGGCGAGCACCGGGTCGTCCGGGGCCTCGGTCGTCGTGCCGATGTCCACGAGCGCGGCGAGCGGGTCTGCGTCGGCGCTCTCCTCGGGTGCCACGAGGTCGGCCAGCTGCTGCAGCAGGCCGGCCAGGACCAGCGCCTCGTCGGGGTGCACGGTCAGCGCCACCACCCCGGACCGCTTGCGCCGGAAGCGCGTCGCGGCCATCAGTCGTCCTGCTGCAGCGTCGCCCAGAGGCCGTAGCCGTGCATCGCCGTGACGTCCCGCTCCATCTCCTCGCGGGTCCCGTTCGACACCACGGCCTTGCCCTCGTGGTGGACCAGCAGCATCAACCGCTCGGCCTCGGCCTGGTCGTACCCGAAGTACGAGCAGAACACGTACGCGACGTAGGACATGAGGTTGACCGGGTCGTTCCAGACGATGGTGATCCAGGGCCGGTCGAGACGCGCGTCGGTCGCCGACACCGGCTGGTCGAGCTCCACCGGAGCGGTCATGGCGGCGGAGGTCACGCGGCCCATGGTGGCACGGCGCCCGCACCTTGCGCCTCACCCGGTGCCGCACCTGCGCCGCACCTGGCGTCCACCCCGGGCGCGTACCGTAGGGCCGTGCCGTCGCTCCCCGAGCCACCCCTTCTGCGCCGGATCCGCGAGTCGGTCATCGGCGACGACCAGGTGATGCCGGGTCCGTACGGCCCGCGCCGCGTGACCTACGCCGACTACACCGCGAGCGGGCGCGCGCTCACTTTCATCGAGGACTTCATCCGCGACGAGGTCCTCCCGCGGTATGCGAACACGCACACCGAGTCGAGCGGTACGGGTCTGCAGACGACCCGCCTGCGCGAGGACGCCCGCCGCATCATCCGCGACGCCGTGAACGGCGACGACGACACGTGCGTGATCTTCACCGGCTCCGGCTCGACGGGTGCGATCGACAAGCTGGTCGGCATCTTGGGCATCCGCATCCCGGCCGACCTCGACCACCGCTACCACCTGTCCGAGCAGATCCCGGTCGGTGAACGACCGGTCGTGTTCATCGGGCCGTTCGAGCACCACAGCAACGAACTGCCGTGGCGGGAGTCGATCGCCGACGTGGTCGTGATCCCCGAGGACGCCGACGGTCACATCGACGCCGCGCGGCTGGCGGAGGAGCTCGTCCGCCACCAGGACCGCCCGCTGCGGATCGGCGCCTTCAGCGCCGCGAGCAACGTCACCGGGATCGTCAGCGACACGCACAAGATCTCGGCCCTGCTGCACGAGCACGGCGCGCTGGCCTGCTGGGACTTCGCGGCCGCAGCGCCGTACATCGACATCGAGATGAACCCCCGCTGCGAGCACCCGCTCGCATACAAGGACGCGATCTTCCTGTCGCCGCACAAGTTCATCGGTGGACCGGGCACGCCCGGCATCCTGATCGCCCGTCGAGACCTGCTCACCAACAGCGTGCCCGACGTCGTCGGCGGCGGGACGGTGGCCTACGTCAACCCGAGCGAGCACGTCTACCTGTCCGACCCTGTGCAGCGCGAGGAGGGTGGCACCCCGGCCATCGTCGAGTCGATCCGAGCCGGGCTGGTGTTCCAGCTCAAGGGCGAGGTGGGGGTCGACGTCATCCGTGCCCACGAGTCGGCCTTCCTCGAACGGGCTGTCGCCGCGTGGGACGAGCACCCGAACATCTCGATCCTGGGCAACCGCGATGCCGA
>DAIPJR010000054.1:0-3074 GCA_036770165.1 Actinomycetes bacterium
CCCGCTTGCGGGCCAGTCGGCCCCGTTCTCGGCCAACCGGTCGTGTGGGCAGGGTCACGCCGGCGGGCGGACGCCGCCGGGGGTGTCGCGCGTTGTACGAGACGTGACCACCATCAGAGAGTCCCTGTCCACCGCACGGCACAACCTGGAGATCCGTCGCACCGCTCGGCAGAAGCACCGCCAGCTCGTACGCGAGGTCAGCCAGATGTACTCCACCCCGACCGGCCGCTCCGAGATCGACGCGATCATGCGCCGGCACACGACCGAAGAGGTCGCCGAGCTCGACTCGATCCTGGGCTCCCAGCTCTCGCACTGATCAGCGCGAGCTCGCCCGACGTCGCCACACGTCGCTTGGCCGAAACGGACGCCGACTGGCCCGCCTGCGGGCCAGTCGGCCCCGTTTTCGGCCATCAACCCACCTAGCCGTCGACGCCCGAACCAGCGCTCGCTCGGTGGAGGCGGCCGGCGCCGAGGCGGTCCAGCGCCTCCAGGAGTACTTCCGGGCGCTTGCAGAAGGCCCAGCGCACCAGCGGGCGGCCGGCGGCCACGTCGTCGTAGAACACCTGGTGCGGGATGGCCACGACGCCGCACCTGGCCGGCAGCTCGCGGCAGAACGCGAGCCCGTCGTCCCAGCCGAGGGGGCGCACGTCGGTCGTGGCGAAGTACGTGCCCCGTGGGACGTATACCTCGAACCCCAGGTCGCGCAGGCCGTCGCAGAGCAGGTCGCGCTGCCCCTGCAGGCCGGCGCGCAGGTCTTCGTACACGGTCGGCGGCAGTGCCAGCGCCTCCGCGACCGCGTACTGGAACGGCCCCGCCGACACGAACGTCAGGAACTGCTTCGTCGTGCGCACCGCCGTCACGAGCTCGGCGGAGCCGGTGACCCACCCGACCTTCCAGCCGGTGAACGAGAACGTCTTGCCGGCCGAGCTGATCGTCACCGTACGGTCCGCCATCCCGGGCAGCGTGCTGATCGGGATGTGCTCCGCACCCGCGGGCTCGTCGAAGACGAGGTGCTCGTACACCTCGTCGCTCACGACGACCAGGTCGTGCTCCACCGCGATCGCGGCGACGGCTGCGAGGTCGTCGCGGGAGAGCACGGCACCCGTCGGGTTGTGCGGGCTGTTCAGCAAGATCACGCGGGTCCGCGGCGTGATCGCGGCCCGGAGCGCGTCGACGTCCAGCGCGAAGTCGGGCGGCCGCAGCGTCACGGGTACACGTACGCCGCGGGCCATCTCGATCGTCGCCGCGTACGAGTCGTAGTAGGGCTCGAGGGCGACCACCTCGTCCCCCTGGTCGACCAGCGACAGCATCGACGCCGCGATCGCCTCCGTCGCACCGGCCGTGACCAGGACCTGGGTGTCCGGGTCCAGCTCGATGCCGTACCGGTCGCGCTGGTGGGCGGCGACGGCTCGTCGCAGCTCCGGGATGCCGGGGCCGGGCGGGTACTGGTTGCCGCGCCCTTCGAGGATCGCGCGCGCCGCGGCCTCGGCGACCACGCGCGGGCCGTCCGTGTCCGGGAAGCCCTGGCCCAGGTTGATCGACCCGGTGGACACGGCCAGGGCCGACATCTCCGCGAAGATCGTGGTCCCGAGGCCGGCCAGGTGCGGTGCCAGCCGGCTGCGGTGCACACCCGGGCCGTCGGGGTCAGTGGTCACGACGTCACGGTAGGCCGTCCGCCGGCCGGGCGTGGCAGGGTGTCGGCATGGCTACCGCACTCGTCACCGGGTCCACGTCAGGGATCGGCGCCGCCTACGCCGAGCGGCTCGCGTCGAAGGGCTGGGACCTCGTCCTCGTCGCGCGGACCGTCGACCGGCTCGAGGGTCAGGCGACCGACCTGCGATACCGGTTCGGCGGCCGCGTCGAGGTGCTGGCGGCGGACCTGGGCGACCTCGAGGAGTGCCGTCGGGTCGAGCACCGGCTCGCCGACCGCGCGCACCCGGTCGACCTGCTGGTCAACAACGCCGGCTTCGGGACCAACAAGGCGTTCGCTGCGGGCACCGTCGACGAGGAGCAGCGCCAGCTCGACGTCCTCGTACGAGCGGTGCTCCGGCTGACCCACGCCGCCGTCGGCGGCATGGTCGAGCGCGGGCAAGGCGGCGTGGTCAACGTGTCCTCGGTCGCCGGCTGGGTGCCGGGAGGGACCTACTCCGCTGCCAAGGGATGGGTGACGACGTTCAGCGAGAGCGTGGCCGCCGAGCTGTCCGGCACGGGGGTGCACGTGCTCGCGGTCTGCCCCGGCTTCACGCATACCCAGTTCCATCAGACCGGCGGGATGGACGTCAGCCGGATCCCCGACTGGATGTGGCTCACGGCCGACACGATCGTCGAGGACAGCCTCGCCGACCTCCGCAGGGGGCGCACCGTGAGCGTCCCGTCCGGGCGCTACAAGGTGCTCGCGACGCTGGCCCGGCACACGCCGCGGCCGCTCGTCCGCGCCATCTACGTGCGCGCGCGCCCCAAGCACTGACCCCCGTTCCGCCTCCCGGGGTCCTACCTGTGGTGCGGCGCCGGTCTGGCCCCTAGGGTGACGAGCAGATCGCACCACGACGGCGTGGTGTCGCCCATTGTGGGGGTGCGCGTGAGCACAGTCCGGATCAGTGTCACGGTCGACGGCCAGCGGTACGAGAGCGACGTCGAGCCCAGACAGCTGCTCGTCCACCATCTGCGCGACGGTCTCGGCCGGGTGGGTACCCCCATCGGGTGCGACACGTCGAACTGCGGCGCCTGCACCGTGCTGCTCGACGGGCACTCGGTCAAGAGCTGCGCGGTGCTGGCCGTCCAGGCCGACGGGCACTCGATCACCACCGTCCAGGGCCTCGCGAACGGTACGTGGCACCCGGTCCAGCAGGCCTTCCACGAGGAGCACGGCCTCCAGTGCGGCTTCTGCACCCCCGGGATGATGCTCGCCGCCGTCGACCTGCTCGCGGAGAACCCCGACCCGTCCGACGCCGAGATCCGCGAGGGCCTCGAGGGCAACCTGTGCCGCTGCACCGGCTACCAGAACATCGTGAAGGCCGTGCAGGCAGCGGCCGCCGCGATCAACGCCCAGAAGACGGGAGCGGCACAGTGACCGA
>DAIPJR010000054.1:3174-9789 GCA_036770165.1 Actinomycetes bacterium
CAGGCAGCGGCCGCCGCGATCAACGCCCAGAAGACGGGAGCGGCACAGTGACCGAGACCTCAGTGACCGAGACCATCGACGCCACCGCCAAGCTGGTCGGCCAGCCCCGCAAGCGCAAGGAGGACGCCCGCCTCGTCACCGGCGAGACGATGTGGACCGACAACATCCAGCTGCCCGGCATGCTCTACATGTCGATCCTGCGCAGCCCGATGGCGCACGCCAAGATCGACCGCGTCGACACGTCCCGGGCGCTCGAGATGCCGGGCGTCGTCGCCGTCTACACAGGCGCCGACCTCGCCGGTCTCGGCATCCCGTGCGTCTGGCCCGTCACCGACGACATGGTGGCCCCGACGTTCCCCGTGCTCGCCATCGACGAGGTCCGGTTCGCCGGCGACGCGGTCGCGGTCGTCGTCGCCGACTCCCGCTACCGGGCGGCCGACGCCCTGGAGGGCATCGACGTCGACTACTCGCCCCTGCCGCCGGTCCTCGACATGACCAAGGCGCTCGCCGAGGGCGCCGATCTCGTGCACTCCGACAAGGGCACGAACAAGTGCTACTACTGGGAGTTCACCGGTGGCGACTACGCCGCCTCGGCAGCGAAGGCGACGGCCGAGGGCGGCCGCATCTTCAAGCGCCGCTACATCCAGCAGCGGTTGATCCCCAACGCGATGGAGCCGCGCGCTGTCGTGTGCGCCCCGATGGCGGCCACGGGTGAGATCACGCTCTGGTCCGCGACACAGATCCCGCACGTCGTCCGCGTGCTCCTCGCGCTCGTCACGGGCATCCCCGAGCACAAGATCCGGGTGATCGCCCCCGACGTCGGTGGCGGCTTCGGCTCCAAGCTCGACCTCTACCGCGAGGAGGTCATCGCCTCTGTCGTCGCAGGAAAGCTCGGCCGGCCGATCAAGTGGACGGAGTCGCGCAGCGAGGGCTACCAGGCGACGATCCACGGACGCGACCAGATCCAGGACATCGAGATCGCGTGCACGGCCGACGGGACGCTGCTCGGTCTCAAGGTCGACCTCGTCGCCAACATGGGCGCCTACCTTCAGATCATCACGCCCGGCATCCCGCTGCTCGGCGCATTCATGTACAACTCGATCTACAAGTTCGAGACGCTGCACTTCGGCTGCACGGGCGTCTTCACGAACACGACGCCCACCGACGCCTACCGCGGCGCCGGCCGACCCGAGGCGACCTACGCCATCGAGCGGATCATGGACGACCTCGCCGCCGAGCTCGGCGTCGACCCGCTCGACCTCCGTGCGAAGAACTGGATCAAGCACGAGGAGTTCCCGTACACGACGATCGCGGGGCTGGAGTACGACAGCGGCAACTACGAAGCCGCGACCGCGCGCGCCACCGAGCTGTTCGACTACGCGGGGCTGCGGGCCGAGCAGGCTTCGCGCCGGGCCAGCAACGACCCGGTCCAGCTGGGCATCGGCGTCTCGACGTTCACCGAGATGTGCGGCCTTGCTCCGTCGCGGATCCTGTCCGCGCTCAAGTACGTCGCGGGTGGCTGGGAGTCGTCGACCGTACGCGTCCTGCCCACCGGGAAGGCCGAGGTGGTGACCGGGACGTCGCCGCACGGTCAGGGGCACGCGACCGCGTGGAGCCAGATCGCCGCCGATGCGCTCGGCATCCCGTTCGAGGACATCGAGGTCATCCACGGCGACACCAAGATGGCGCCCAACGGCATGGACACGTACGGGTCACGGTCGCTCGTCGTCGGTGGGATCGCCGTGCTGCACGCCGCCGAGCGGGTCGTCGAGAAGGCGCGCAAGATCGCGGCGCACCAGCTCGAGTGCGACCCGGCCGACCTCGACTTCGAGGCCGGGGTCTTCAAGGTGCGGGGCGTGCCCGGCGCCGAGAAGGCCATCCAGGCGGTGGCGTTCGAGGCGTTCACCGCGCACGACCTGCCCGACGGCGTGGAGCCGACCCTCGCCGCCGACTCGACGCTCGACCCGAACCAGTTCTCGTACCCGCACGGGACGCACCTGTGCGCGGTCGACCTGGACACCGAGACGGGCAGCGTCAAGATCCGCAAGTACGTCGCCGTCGACGACATCGGCAACGTCGTCAACCCGATGATCGTCGAGGGGCAGGTCCATGGGGGCATCGCCCAGGGCATCGCGCAGGCGCTGTACGAGGAGGCCGTCTACGACGCGGAGGGCAACCTCGTGACCGGCACGATGGTCGACTACCTCGTCCCTTCCGCGCCCGACCTGCCGACCTTGACGACCGACCGGACGGTGACCCCGGCGACGACCAACGAGCTCGGCGTCAAGGGGGTCGGCGAGGCGGGGACGATCGCATCGACGCCGGCCGTGGTCAACGCCGTCGTCGACGCGCTCCGACCGCTCGGCGTGGACGACGTGCGAATGCCCTGCTCGCCGCAGAACGTCTGGCGGGCCATCCAGGCGGCGGGCGCGAACGGCTCGGACGGAGGCCAGTCATGATCCCGGCAGGATTCGACTACACCCGGCCCGACTCGATCGACGGCGTCACGGCAGCCCTCCGCGACGGTGGCGAGGACGCCAAGATCCTCGCCGGCGGGCAGTCGCTCGTCCCGCTGCTCCGGCTCCGGCTCGCGTACCCGTCCGTGCTGGTCGACCTCAGCGGCGTAGCCGAGATGCAAGGCGTGCGCGACGACGGCGACGCGATCGTCATCGGCGCGATGACGACGCACTACGCCGTGCTGAACGATCCCCTGGTGCGCGAGCACGCCGCGCTGCTGGCCCTGGCGACGGGTACCGTCGCCGACCCGGCGGTACGGCATCGCGGGACGTTCGGCGGCTCCCTCGCGCACGGCGACCCGGCCGGTGACCTGCCGGCCGTGGCTCTCGCGTACGGCGCGCAGATGGTGATCGCGGGTGCTGGTGGTCGCCGTACCGTGGCCGCAGCCGACTTCTTCCAGGACTACCTGCAGACGGCCGTCGGGCCCGACGAGGTCCTGGTCGAGGTACGCGTGCCCAAGCTCGGGCCCGGGTGGGGCCACGCGTACGAGAAGTTCCACCGGACCGCCCAGGCGTGGGCGCTCGTGGGGGTGGCTGCCCTGGTGCACCGCTCCAACGGCTCGATCACCGAGGCCCGCGTCGGCCTCACCAACATGGGGACGACGCCGTTGCGGGCGGCCGCCACCGAGGCCGCGCTCGCCGGTGCAGACGCCAGCGCAGGTGCCGTGGCGAACGCGGCCGGGCAGGCCGCCGAGGGCACGACGCCGTCCTCCGACCTGCATGCCGGCTCCGACTATCGTGAGCACCTGGCTCGGGTCCTCACCAGGAGGGCTGTGTCGGCAGCGGCTGGAGTCTGAATGAAGCTCGAGAACGAGTTCGTCGTCCCCGTGCCGCGCGACCAGGCCTGGGACGTGCTCATGGACGTCGAGCGCATCGCCCCCTGCATGCCGGGGGCGACCTTCGACGGCTTCGAGGGCGACTCGTTCAAGGGGCGGGTCAAGGTCAAGCTCGGGCCGATCACCGTGACGTACGCAGGGGTGGCCAGGTTCGTCGAGCGGGACAAGGAGACCGGGCGCGCCGTCATCGACGCGTCCGGCAAGGAGGCCCGGGGGTCCGGCACGGCCAACGCCACCATCGTGACGGTCCTGCTCGACCAGGGCGACAGCACGCTGGTCAAGGTGGTCACCGACCTGAACATCACCGGCAAGCCGGCGCAGTTCGGTCGCGGCGTGATGGTCGAGGTCGGTACCAAGATCCTCGGCCAGTTCGCCGAGTGCCTGGCCGGGCAGCTGGGGTCGGGGGCGTCCGAGGAGCCGGCCGCCGTCATCGCCGCCGCCGCGGCCGAGTCCGCCGACGTGCCAGCCGACGTGCCCGCCGACGAGCCGGCTGCAGGCGCCGAGCCGACGGACAACGTCGTCAACCTGTCGCAGGCGCAGCGCAGCCGTGCGGCCCAGCCCGCCGCTCCAGCCCCCCGGCCGACGGCCGACGCGATCGACCTGCTGGACACCGCGGGCGTACCGGTGCTCAAGCGCGTGCTCCCTGTCGTGGCCGGCCTGCTGGGCCTGTGGCTCCTGCTGCGGTTGCTCCGCCGCCTCGCCCGCGACTGAGCTCGTCCGGCCGCGCCCCCGCGAAGCAGATGTCGTCGCTGGCGTCGGGACACCAGCAATCGACACCCTCGAGGGTGGACGACTGGCTAGAGGCCCTGGCTGCGCAGCCAGGTGAGGGCGGCCTCGGCCACCTCGTCCCACCCGCTGTCGAGCGCGAGGGAGTGCCCCTTGCCGGGGAACTCCTGGTAGTCGGTGATCGCCGGCGACTTGCGGTAGAGCCGCATGGTCGCCTTCGTGATCGACGGCGGCACGGTGTGGTCGGCACCGCCGGCGACGAGCAGCAACGGGCCACGGGTCGCGTTCGACGTGTCGACCCTGCACGGTGAGCTCGGGTTGAGGTTGGCTGCCGCCGCCTCGAACAGCGGCTTGCCCGGCGAGGGGATCGTCCACCGCGAGTACAGCTCGGCCGACTCCTCCGCGCTGACCGCGTTGCCGAACCCGTACCGGAACTGCTGCGGGGTCAGCGAGACGGCGCGGCTGCGGTTGACCGGGTTGCGCAGCACGACGGACGCAACGCGCAGGGCGGACGGCGGGAGGTACAGCACGCCCCTGATCGGGGCCGCGTCGATCGCGACGCCGGCGACACCGCGCCCCTGGTCGAGCAACCGCTGGACGAGAAGGCCGCCGAAGGAGTGGCCGACCAGGATCGGCTTGGTCGGCAACGCGTCGATGATCGCGGCATAGTGCGCCACGACGTCGGCAACGCCCTTGCCAGCAACGGCTTCTGGGCTCTTGCGCGTCGTGTCGACCGAGTCGCTGTCGCCTGGCCAGCCAGGGGCCGACGGCTCGTACCCGGCCTTGCCGAAGAAGTCGGTCCACGCGCCCCAGGAGTCCGCGTGCAGCCAGAGCCCGTGGATGAACACGACGGGGGTGGGGGTGTCGGTCATGGGTGCCTCCGTGAGCTGCTGGGTGGCAGGTTCCGGACAGTACACCTGCCTTGTTGCGGCGGCGCTCGTCGCAAAGGCCTACCCTCGAGGGGTGCGAGGTCCTCGGGTGCTGACCGCCGGTGAGGTGCGGGTGCGTGCCACCGCGTCCGTCGGCGTCGCGCTGGTGGCGCTCGTCGCCCTGCAGCACCTCGTGTCCGGCGTGCCCGTGTCGGTGGCGACGCTGCCGGTCGCCGTCTTCCTGGGCCTGGTCGCCGTCGGTGCTGCGGTCCACGCCCTCGTCCTCCTGTGCGGCGTCGGCGCTCCCGTGCTCGTACCCGTACGTGTGTCGAGAGGCCGTCCGGGCACGTGCGCGTGCCGGCAGTGCGAGCCGGACGCAGCCGGCCGTCCCCTGCCCCGGGCCCCGGGCGCCTGCCTATCGGCGCGTCCGTCCGGCCGGTAGCACCCGCTCTCCAGCCAGTCGTCGACGGTTCGCGCCGGGCCCTCCCGTCCCTGCCCATGGCTGCCGTCTGCGGCCTTCCGTCTGGAGCCCTTCATGTCCCCGTTCACGTTGCTCGACCCTGCCGTCCGGCTGGCGTACGCCGCCGTCACGTCCGTCTCCTCCGTCCTCCCGTTCTCCCCTGGCCTTGCCGTCCTCGTGGCCGTCGGCGTCCTCACCCTCGCTGTACGTGCGGCGCTCCTGCCGCTGGCGCTGCGTGGAGCACGTGCGGACCGGGCGAGGCGCGCGGTGGCGCCGCAGGTGGAGCGCCTGCGCAAGCAGCATCGCGGTGACCCTGCCAGGTTGAGCAGCGAGGTGGCCGCGGTCTACCGCGAGGCGGGTACCAGCCAGTTCGCAGGGTTCGGCGCCGCCCTGCTGCAGCTGCCGGTGCTGAGCACGCTGTACCGCGTCGTGGTCGTGCCGACCGTCGGTGGTCATCCCAACGCGGTGCTCGCGGCGAACATCTGGGGGGTGCCGCTGTCGACGCACTGGCCCGCCGTCCTGTCCTCGGCGGGGCTCGTCAGCGGTGCCGGCCTCGTCTTCGTCGTCCTCGTGGCCGGCCTGGGCGGCCTCGCGTGGCTGTCGTCGCGGCAGGTGGCGGCTCGTACGGCTGCGGCCGTCGCCGCGACCGGCACGGCTCCCGAGGCGGTGCCCGGTGCCGCGGCGGTGGCGCGGATCGGCCGTTTGCTGCCGTACGGCACCGTGGTCTTCGCCGCGTTCGCGCCGCTGCTCGTCGGGGCGTACCTGCTCGTGACGGCGGCCTGGACCGTGGGGGAGCGCGCCCTGCTCCCGCGCTTCGCCTAGCACGCTCAGCTGCCCTGACCCGGCGCGTGTCGTCTGCTGGTGCCGGGGCACCACCACACGACATGCGCTTCGCGCGGCGCCGCGCTCAGCTGCTGCGGTCCTGCATCTCCCAGGCGTGGTCGAGGACGTGCCACGCGATGCGGCGGGCGGCGTAGGCAGGTGGCCAGCCGTTGTCCGGCACCGACGTGGCGCCGCTCGGGGAGCGCAGCGCCGCAAGGATGTCGCCGCGCATCGCAGCGATGGCGGCGCTGTCGTCGAGGGCCGGTTGGCGATGGCGCATGCCGACCTTGCGAGCGTAGGCGGCCTCGGCCCCGAGGACGTGGTCGACCAGCTTGTCGCGGTCCCGGCCGCCGCCGCGCGGGCCCTTGCGCAGCTCGGCCGGCGCA
>DAIPJR010000251.1:0-3151 GCA_036770165.1 Actinomycetes bacterium
CGGCCAGACCGTACGCACGGTCGAGATCGGCGACCGCGTCCTGTACGAGCCGGAGGACCGGTCCGAGGTCGAGCTGCACGGACGCACCTACGTGCTCCTGCGCGAGCGCGACGTCCATGCGGTCGCATCGACCCGCGTGGGCGAGGCCGGTACGGGGCTCTACCTGTGACCGCGGGACCGCTCGACGGCCGCGTTGCCGTCGTCACGGGCGCGGGAAGCCCGAGCGGCATCGGGTTCGCGACGGCGCAGCTGCTCGCCGAGCAGGGCGCATCCGTCCTTCTGGCAGCGACGACCGACCGCGTCCATGAACGTTCGGCCGAGCTGACATCGCAAGGTTTCGTGGCACAGGGCTTTGTGGGCGATCTCACCCGCGAGCAGGCCGCCGCCGACCTCGTCGCGGCCGCGACGACGAGCTGGGGACACCTCGACATCGTCGTCAACAACGCCGGCATGGTGTCGGTGGCCACCGGATCCGACGCCGACGGCCCGCTGGAGCAGATCACCCGTACCGGCTGGGACGACGCGCTCGCGAGGAGCCTGACGACAGCCTTCCTCGTCTGTCGGGCGGCCATACAACCCTTGCGCAGCAACGGGTTCGGCCGCATCGTCAACATCTCCTCCGTCACCGGTCCCCTCGTGTCGATGCCCGACTCGGCGCCGTACAGCGCGGCCAAGGCCGGGCTGGTCGGCCTCACGCGGTCGCTCGCGATCGAGCTGGGCCGCGACAACGTCACGGTGAACGCCGTCGCGCCGGGCTGGATCGACACCGCTTCGGCCACCGAGGAGGAGCGCGCGTCGGGTCGGGCGACCCCCGTCGGACGATCGGGTACCGCGGCCGAAGTTGCTGCTGTGGCAGCGTTTCTGGCCAGCCCGGGAGCGTCGTACGTCACCGGCAGCGTCCTCGTCGTCGACGGGGGAAACTCGGTCGTCGAGGACCGCAGCGGGGCCGTGTGGCGATGAAGCGCGTCGGCAGCCGGTAGACTCGGCTACTGAAAGTCCACGGCGCGCAGTTCGCGTGCCGGGCCCGTCCAGGCCACCTGCCCGGCTTCGTCGCCTGGTCGGCCTCTCGTGACGCGCCATGGTCACCGAGAGGTTCCGCTTCTTCATGTCTGTTGCCTCCCCTCAGCTCGAGGGTCCTGTTCCCACGTTCGCCCAGCTCGGCGTCATGCCCGAGCTCGTCTCGGTGCTCGCCCGTCGCGGCATCGACACCCCGTTCCCGATCCAGGTCGCGACGATCCCCGATGCCCTCGCCCGTCGCGACGTGCTCGGCCGCGGCCAGACCGGTTCCGGCAAGACCATGGCGTTCGGCCTGCCGCTCGTCGGCCAGCTCAGCGGTCGCCGGGCTCGCCCGACCCGCCCGCTCAGCCTGGTGCTCGTACCCACCCGCGAGCTGGCCATGCAGGTGCACGACGCGCTCGAGCCGCTCGGCCGCGCAGTCGGGCTGCGGCTCAAGGTGGTCGTCGGCGGCACCAGCTTCCCCAAGCAGATCGACGCGCTGCGCCGCGGCGTCGAGATCGTCGTCGCGACCCCCGGGCGCCTCTCCGACCTGATCCGCCAGGGTGCGTGCAACCTCGAGGACGTCGAGATCACCGTCCTCGACGAGGCCGACCACATGGCCGACATGGGCTTCCTGCCCGCGGTCAGCGAGCTTCTCGACCAGGTGAAGCCGGGCGGGCAGCGACTGCTCTTCTCGGCCACCCTCGACCGCGGGGTCGACGGGCTGGTCCGTAAGTACCTCCACAACCCGGTCACCCACTCGGTGGCCCCCGCGACCGCGTCGATCGACACGATGGACCACCACCTGCTCCTGGTCGCGCACGACGACAAGGCCGCTGTGACCGCCGAGATCGCCGGCCGCGAGGGCCGTACGATCATGTTCGTACGTACCAAGCACGGCGCCGACCGCTTGACGATGGTCCTTCGCCGGCAAGGGGTCCCGGCCGGCGTGCTCCACGGAGGCCGCAGCCAGAACGCGCGCACCAAGACCCTCGCCGAGTTCCGCGAGGGCAGCGTCCCGGTGCTCGTCGCGACCGACGTCGCAGCCCGCGGCATCCACGTCGACGACGTCGGCCTCGTCGTACACGTCGACCCGCCGGGCGACTCCAAGGACTACCTGCACCGCGCCGGGCGTACCGCGCGGGCGGGCGAGACGGGCACCGTCGTCACGCTCGTGCTCCCGCACCAGGAGCGCGAGGTCGACTCGATGACCCGCAAGGCCGGAGTCAAGGCGCTGCGCACCAAGGTCCGTCCGGGCGATCGTGGCCTTGGCGAGCTGACCGGGGCACGCCGCCCGAGCGGCATCCCGCTCCCGCAGATCCCGGCCGGTGGAGAGGCCACCTCCCGCTACGGCAGCCCGCGCCCGTCGACCGGGGTTCGTCCCCAGCGCACGGGGGCACCGGCTCGTACGGGGTCGGGTCGACCGTCGTCCAGTCGTACCGGCAGCTCCGGCGCGGGACGGCCCAGCCGGCCGCGCTAGTCCGGCAGCGCCTTCGCGAAGCTCTTGCTCTGCGGGGCGCATCGGTAGATGCCGAACCCAGGGATCGGCGTGTAGCCGCTCGAGGTGTACAACGCCAAGGCCTCTGGCTGCGCGTCGCCGGTCTCGAGGATCATCCGCCGGTAGCCAGCGGCGCGCGCCCGATCTTCCAGGGCGGCGAGCAGGGCGCGGGCGTACCCGTGGCCGCGGTGCTCGTCGGGTACGTACATCCGCTTGATCTCGGCGTCGCCGTCGTGCGCTCGGAAGCCGCCGCAGGCCACCGGCTCGCCGTCGACCCAGCCGACCAGGAACGCGCCGGCGGGCGGATCGAACCCGGCCACCGACATCTCGCTCGCGTCGGGCCCGCCGTAGCGCACGACGTACTCGGCCTGCACGCGTTCCTCGAGCGCGCGCACGACCGGGTCGTCGTACGGCAGGACGCGGATCTGCACGGTCAGCGCCCCAGCGCTCGGACCGACGACACCATCGCGGACGTCAGCAGCGCGAGGTCGGCGTCGTCGACGACATAGGGCGGCATGACGTACACGAGCCGGCCGAACGGGCGCAGCCAGACGCCACGATCGACGAGCAGCGGGGTGATCTCCGCGAGGTCGACCGGGTCCGTCAGCTCGACGACGCCGATCGCGCCGAGCACGCGCACGTCGCTGACCCCCGGGA
>DAIPJR010000055.1:0-9765 GCA_036770165.1 Actinomycetes bacterium
GCCCGCCCCCGACGTGGTTGAACAACCGCCCGAGCAGGTCCGAAGGCAGCGAACCATCGCCTGCAGCCGCGACCCGTACGGCTTCGGCGAGCCGCTCGTCAGTCGCCTCCCGCCGGCGCACGATGACGCAGGCGCCGGCCTCGACGGTCGCCAGCAGCGTCGGCCCGTCGATCTCGCCGACGACGGCGACAACGCGCGACCGCCCGCCGGCATGGACGGACTCGACCCGCCTCAGCTGGTCGCCGCTCATGACGTCTGCCGCCACGACGGTCACCGCGGGGGGCCGCTCGCTGCGCCACGGCACCAGCTCGAGCTCGGCGCGCTGGCGCAGCTGGCCCATGATCCCGGCGAACGTCACGGGGTCGTCGGCGAGCACGCTCACGGTGGTACGCACGGACATTGCGGCTTCCCTTCTGCGCGACGGACGTCGCGTGGCTGCGAGCACGTACGAGGGGCGAGCTCGTACGGGTGCGAGTACGTGTCCCGTCGCGGGGAAGAGGCGCACCCCCGGTGACGCCCCTTCCCCGCCCCGCACTCAGAGCACCGACGCAACCGTCGTGATACAGGACGAAGCGGGCAGCCGCGCTCGATCCGGCCCGTCGTCGTGGCGGATGTACGACAAGTCGCCAACTGGCCAGCAGATCGGCCCCAGCAGGGACGCCATCTGAGGTACACCAGAGCGATGGACACGAACGACCCGGGGGAAGGTCCAGATCCTGGGGCCGGCGCCACCTACCTGCTGCTGGGGCCGCCGGCCGTCCGTACGGGCGCCGGGGTCCAGCCCGTGCGCGGGCGGCTGCAGAGCACGCTGTTCACCTGGCTCGCGCTGCGGGCCGGCGAACCGGTGGACAGCGAACGGCTCATCGACGTCCTGTGGGGCGAGGCTCCGCCCGCCGATGCGGTCAACGCGCTGCAGTCCCAGGTGTCACGGCTCAGGCTGCTCACCGGCACCCGGCTGGTCCGCTTCGGGTCCGGCAGCTACCAGCTCGACGTGCCCCCCGGCTCGGTCGACGTGCACGTCTTCGAAGGACTGCTGGGCGAGTCACGGCAGCAGTACGCGCGTGGCGCATACATCGCCGCGCGAGCAACCGTCGAGGATGCCCTGGCCCTGTGGCGCGGGCGCCCGTTCCCCGAGCTGCCCGACTCCGATCTGGCCGGTCTCGAAGGCGTGCGGCTGGAAGAGCTGCGCCTGCAGGCGCTCGTCCTCCGGGTGGAGGCCGACCTCGCGCTCCGCCGGCACGGGAGCGCCATCATCACGCTGCGTCACCTCACCGCCGAGCACCCGCTGCGCGAGGACATGTGGGCGCTGCTGATGCTCGCGCTGTACCGCGGCGGCCGGGTGGCCGACGCGCTGGCCGCCTACCGCGGCGCGCGCGCGACCCTGGTCCGCGAGCTGGGGATCGAGCCGTGCCCGCAGCTGCAGGAGCTCGAGCGCGCGGTCCTTCGCCACGACCCCGGACTGGCCGGCCCTCCGCTCCCTTGCGGGGGGCACGGGCCGGAGTGCGCACTGTCCGGCGGGCCGGTCGGCGCGACCTCAGACCAGGTTGACCTCGGGCCTCGCGAGGTCCGCGGCGAAGCGCTCCACTCCGAGCGGCGAGACGTCGACGAAGGGACGCCGCGCGAGGACGAGGTCGCGGACCACCTCCCCGACCGCGGGCGCTTGCAGGAACCCGTGGCCCGAGAAGCCGGTGGCGTACAGGAAGCGGTGCACCGTTGGAGCCTCGCCGATCAGCGCATTGTGGTCGGGGGTCACCTCGTACAGGCCGGCCCACCCGCTGGTGACGCCCATGTCGGCGATCGAGGGAGCGCGGTGCTGCATCACCTCCGTCAGTCGGGGCAACCAGGCATCGGTGAGCGTGAGGTCGAAGCCCGGCTGCTCGTCGGGGTCCGACATGCCCAGCAGCAGGCCCCGGCCTTCGCCGTGGAAGTAGAACGTGCTCGAGAAGTCGATGGTCATGGGCAGCCGCGGCGGCAGCCCGGAGACCGGCTCGGTGAACAGGATCTGCCGACGCAGGGGTACTACTGGCAGGGCGACTCCGGCCAGGGCTCCGATGCTCGCTGACCAGGCACCGGCTGCGCACACGACGGTCGACGTCCGGACCGTCCCGCGCGTCGTCACCACCGACGTGACGTCCCCGTCGGCGGCGTCGATCCCGACCACCTCGCAGCCGGTGACGAGGCGGGCTCCGAACCGTCGAGCGGCCGTCGCGTACCCCAGCACGACCGACTCGGGCGTGCAGTGACCGTCGTCGGGCGACCACGCCGCCGCGAGCAGCCCCTCGGTGGAGATCAACGGGGACAGTCGCGCCGCCTCGGCCGGTTCGATCATCCGGCTGGGTACGCCCATGTGGTTCTGCAGCCGCACGCTGTCCTCGAACGTCCGTACGTCCGCCGCCTCGGAGAGCAGGAACAGGTAGCCGACCCGGTGCAGGTCGATCTCCTGGCCGGGGCGCTGCGCGAAGGCGCCGAAGGCTTCGAGGCTGCGCGCGCCGAGCGCGATGTTGAGCGCGTCCGAGAACTGCGCACGGACCCCGCCCGCCGCCTTGCACGTCGACCCGGAGCCGAGCGTCGCCCGCTCGACGAGCAGCACGTCCGGTACGCCGGCCTCGGCCAGGTGAAAGGCAATGCTCGTGCCCATCGCCCCGCCCCCGACGACGACGACCCCGGCTGCCTCGGGCAGCTCCGCGGCTGTGCTCATCGGCTGCTCATCGGCTGCTCATCGGCTGCTCATCGGCTGCTCATCGGCTGGTACCCGCTGGAGAAGTCACGCACCGAAGAATAGGAGACGGTCGGGAATACCTGCTTGTTGCGCCCAGGTTGTCGGTGCCGGGTGATACCTCTGGATTCGCGGTTCCCAGGAGGCTCTCAGCCCCGCTAGAGTCGGTTCACTGGGTTGATTACACCGTTACCTGATCAAGCCCGGCCAGCACACCCGCGCACCGCCTGACCCGCCCATCGCCTCAGGAGACCTTCGTGGCTACACACTCCACCAGCCCCGCGACATCCACCGCCCCCGAAGCGAACGAGCCCGACCCGCAGCGCTGGCTGGCACTCATGGTCATCGCGCTCGCGCAGCTGATGGTCATCCTCGACGCCTCGATCGTGAACATCGCGCTCCCGCATGCTCAGGCGGCGCTGCACATCAGCAACTCCGACCGCGCGTGGGTGGTGACCGCCTACACCCTCGCGTTCGGCGGTCTGCTGCTGCTCGGTGGCCGCATCGCCGACTTCGCCGGGCGCAAGAAGATGTTCATCATCGGTCTGCTCGGGTTCGGCCTGGCGTCCGCCCTTGGCGGGGCGGCCCCCAACGCAGCGCTGCTGCTGGCGGCCCGCGCCCTCCAGGGCGCCTTCGGGGCGCTGCTCGCGCCGGCCGCGCTCGCGCTGATCTCGGTGACCTTCACCGAGGTCAAGGAGCGGGCGCGCGCGTTCGGCGTCTACGGCGCGATCTCCGGCGGTGGGGCCGCGATCGGCCTGGTGCTCGGTGGCGTCCTCACCGAGTACGCGTCCTGGCGCTGGTGCCTGTTCGTCAACGTGCCGATCGCGCTGTTCGCTGCGTTCGCCGCGGTGCCCGTGGTGCGCGAGAGCAAGGCCCACGGCAACACCAAGTACGACATCCCCGGCGCGGTGACGGTGACGCTCGGCCTGGTCGCCCTCGTCTACGGGTTCACCAAGGTCAGCGAGCTCAAGCCAGCCGTCGCAGGCCAGCTTCCTGAGGTCAACGGCTGGACCAACGGCGTCTCGCTGGTTTCGTTCGCCGTCTTCATCGTGATGCTCGTGGCGTTCGTGATCGTCGAGCGGCGCACCGAGCACCCGCTGCTTCCGCTGCGGGTGATCCTCGACCGCAACCGGGGCGGCTCCTATCTCACCTCGCTGATCGTCGGCCTCGCCCTGTTCGGGATGTTCCTGTTCCTCACCTACTACTTCCAGGGCACGTTGCACTACAGCCCGCTCAAGGCCGGCCTGCTGTTCCTGCCGTTCTCCGGCGGCATCATCGTCGGTGCCGGCATCACCAGCCAGATCCTGCCCAAGATCGGTCCGCGGATCCTGATGACCGTCGGCACGCTGATCGCCGCCGTGGGCATGTTCTGGCTCACGAAGATCGGGGTCACCGACTCCTACCTGAGCCACGTCCTGCCCGCCGAGATCTTGATGAGCCTTGGGTTGGCCGCGGTCTTCATCCCGCTGGCGAGCACCGCACTGATCGGGGTGGGTGACCACGACGCCGGTGTGGCCAGTGCCATGGTCAACACCACCCAGCAGATCGGTGGTTCGCTGGGCACGGCGCTGCTGAACACGATCGCGACGGCTGCGACGGCGAGCTTCGTGGTGGCCAACGGTGCAGGGGCGATGCAGCAGGGCCTGGTCCACGGCTACACCCAGGCCTTCACGATCAGCGCGATCCTGCTGGTGGTCGCCTCCGCGGTGGCCTTCTTGTTCATCAGCCCCGGCAAGCCCGAGGAGCACGACGGATCGGTCGTGCACGTCGGGTAGGCAGGTCACCGCGACAGCTGTCCCGCTGAGTCGCTGTGCTGCCGAGTTGCTCAGCCGTCGTGCAGGGTACGGAGGCCGAGCAGGCCTCCGTAGCCGATCATCCCGAGCCCGGCGACCGCATCGGCCAGGCGGAGGCCGCGATCACTGATCCGGCGACCGAGCAACCGCATGCCCACCGACAGCACGAAGTGCCAGGCCAGGCTCCCCACGAGGATGCTGAGCAGCAAGGCCATGGTGTCGCTCGGTTGCGCGGTGAAGCGGGCGGTCGACGCAGCCGCGAAGATCGCCGCCCACGACGCCACCGTGAGCGGGTTCGATGCTGTGGCGATGGCCGACGTCCGCAAGGCGGCCCACGGCGAGGCGACCTCGTCGTCGGTCTCAGCGCCGGCCCGGATCCAGAGCGCGGACAGCAGCGTACGAGCCCCGAGAAGCAGCAGGACGCCGGCGCCGACCAGGCCGAGACCGACGCGCAGCCCGGTGATGTGCAGCAGGCCGGCGGCTCCAGCGACGCCGAGGCAGGCGTACAGGAAGTCGACGCAGGCCGCGCCCAGCCCGACCGCAAGCGCCGGGGCGAGCCCGTTGCGAAGGGCCGTCCGCGCGCAGAGCAGCCAGATCGGCCCGACCTGCGCCGCGACCAGGAAGCCGAGCCCCAGCCCGGCCATACCCGCTGCCACCATGCATCGAGCCTGGCCGACACCTGCGCGCACCGCACCTGACTTTCGCCAGCTTGCACCTGGCGCGAGCGCAGGGTAGGACGGACAGCATGGACTACACCCACCTCGGCCGTACCGGTCTGTCCGTCAGCCGCCTCTGCCTCGGCACCATGAACTTCGGTCCCGTCACCACCGAGCCCGACTCGTTCGCGATCATGGACCGCGCGCACGAGCACGGCATCAACTTCTTCGACACCGCCAACGTGTACGGGTGGAAGAAGGGCGAAGGGATCACCGAGCAGATCATCGGCCGATGGTTCGCCCAGGGCGGTGAGCGGCGCGGACGCACCGTCCTCGCGACCAAGCTGTACGGCGACATGGGTGACTGGCCCAACGACGGCCGGCTCTCGGCGCTCAACATCCGCAGGGCGTGCGACGCGTCCCTGCGCCGGTTGCAGACCGACTACATCGACCTCTACCAGATGCACCACGTCGACCGAGCCACGCCGTGGGACGAGATCTGGGAGGCGATGACGGTCCTCCGCGACCAGGGCAAGATCCTCTACGTCGGCTCGTCCAACTTTGCCGGCTGGCACATCGCCAAGGCGCAGGAAGCGGCGAAGGCACGCGGCTTCCTCGGCCTCGTGAGCGAGCAGTCGATCTACAACCTGCTGACGCGTGACGTCGAGCTCGAGGTGCTGCCGGCCGCTCAGGACTACGGGCTGGGCGTCATCCCCTGGTCCCCGCTGCACGGCGGGCTGCTGGGCGGCGTCGTCCGCAAGGAGCGGGAGGGTCACCGCCGCCTCGAGGGCCGGGCCAAGGACGCGCTCGAGGAGCACCGCAGCCAGCTCGAGGCCTACGAGGACCTGTGCACCGAGCTCGGTGCCGAGCCGGCCCACGTCGGCCTCGCCTGGCTGCTCTCGCGGCCGGCGGTCACGGCACCCATCGTGGGGCCCCGCACGCTCGAGCAGCTCGACGGAGCCCTGCTCGCCCTCGAGGTCGACCTCGAGGACAAGTCGCTCGCGCGCCTCGACGAGATCTTCCCGGGCCACAAGACGGCGCCCGAGGACTACGCCTGGTAGTCGATCACCGCAGCGACACGACGACGTCCGGGCCGCCGAGGTCGACGCCGGCCAGCCAGCCGGACCCGATCTCGTGCGGCCGGTTGGCGACCAGGGGGTTCCGGCTGCGCACGTGGGCCAGCAGCCGGTCACCCTGCCGCACCTCGATGCGCGGCACCGTCCGGAACTCGTCCGCCCAGAGCACGAAGCGTCCCCGTGGCGGCCGGGTCGCCACGTCGGTGATGCGGCCGGGCGCCACCCAGCGCAGAGGGGCAGCGGCGACGACGGCGACACCGTGAGCCGCAGGCCGCTCGGCGGGTTCCGTGCCGCCCGCAGCGGACGCCGGCGACCGACCATGCAGGTCGGCGAGCACGGTCGCCGCCACCGCCTTGCCGTCGAGGGCGGCGGCGTCAGCGGTGAGCACCGGGTGCAGCAGGTTCCCCGCGGCGAACACCATCGACCGGGACGTACGCAGGCCCGTGTCGACCCTCGGCCCGGTGCTGCCACGGTCGATGGCCAGCCCGGCGGACCGCGCGAGCTCGTGGTCGGCCACCCAGTCGCCGGTGAAGACGACCGTGTCGCACGGGACCAGCTCGGCGACCCCGCCGGGGTGGACGATCTCGACACCCTCGACGTGGTCCCTGCCCACGACGGAGACCACCCGTACGCCGGTCAGTACGGGGAAGCGGTAGCGCACGGCCGCTCCGAGCCGGAACGCGGCGTAGGACTGCTGGCGCCCCAGCTCAGTCGTCATGGCGACCACGTCGACTCCCGCGTGGTGCAGCGTCACGGCGGCCGAGAAGCTCACGTGCTCCGCGCCGACGATGACCGCCCTGGAGCCGACCTGCTGCCCGTACAGGTGGACGGCCTGCTGCAGCTGGCCGGTCGTCCAGACCCCCGGCACCCGGGCACCCGCGACGAGGCGGGCCGACCGCGGCCGTTCGCGCGCCCCCGTGGCCAGCACCACCGCGCGCGCGCTGATCGTCTCCAGACCGGAAGGGCTCGTGGTCTCCAGCGTCGTCGGCCCCGACCAGCCGGTGACCGAGACCCCGACGCGTACGGCTGCACCCGACGACACCGCGAGGTCCACCAACCGGCGGGCGTACGCGGGACCGGACAGGACGCGGTGGAGGTCGCGCACGCCGTAGCCGGTGTGCAGGCAGTGCCGCGGGATCCCGCCGGCCGCGGGCTCGCGGTCCACCACCTCCACGCGGCCGACGCCGAGCCGGGACAGCTCCGCGGCGGCGGTGAGCCCGGCCGGCCCCGCCCCGACCACGACGACGTCGACCTCGCGCACGGTCCGCGTCGGCGACGTCATCGTGCCTCGAGCAGGGCGCGCACCGCGGCGCCGCAGTAGAAGCCCTGGCAGCGCCCGTTCGTGGCCCGGGTGCGCCGGCTGACGCCGCCGATCGACGTGGCGGGCACCTCTGCCGCGAGGGCGGCGGCGACCTCGCCCAGCGACACCCGCTCGCAGTGGCAGACGATGGTTCCGTACGCCGGGTCCGCGGCGATGCGCGCGGCATCCGCCCACGGACGCGTCGTGGCCTCGCCGATGTTGGGCATCCGGCGCGGCGCGACCTCTCGACGGGCGCCGAGGTCGAGGCCGGCAGCGACCAGCAGCGAGGCGACATGCTCGGCGATCGCCATGGAGGCGGTCAGGCCGGTCGAGCGGATGCCACCGACGCAGACGTACCGCTGGTCGTCGTGGCACTGGATCTGGTAGTCGCCGTGCTCGGTCGCCGCCCGAAGCCCCGCGTAGACGGCCGTGACCTCCTCGTCCAGCAGGGCCGGCATGATGCGACGACCCTTGTCCAGCAACGAGCTCAGCCCGTCGGTTGTCGTCGACGTGTCGCGCTTGTCCGGGGCGTCGTCGGCGGTCGGACCGAGCAGCACGTTGCCGAAGACGGTGGGGGCGACGAGCACGCCCTTGCCGCGCGCGGTCGGTACGGGCAGCAGGATGTGATGGACGAGCGAGCGACCGAGCTTGTCGAAGACGATCAGCTCGCCGCGCCGCGGGACGACGGTGAAGCCGTCGTGTCCCAGCATCCGATCGATCTCGTCGCTGTGCAGCCCGGCCGCGTTGACCAGCCAGCGGGCCCGCACCGGTCCGGTCGTCGTACGCAGCAGGTGGCCGGACTCGGCCGCCTCGACCGCCTCGACCGAGCGACCGAGCAGCAGCCGCACACCCGCGCCGACCGCCTCGGTCGCGAACGCGAGCGGCGTCGTCCACGGGCAGATGATCGCCTCGCCGGGCACCTCCAGGGCCCCGCGGGCACCGGGCCCCAGGTGCGGCTCGCGGGCGTAGAGCTGGGCGGCGTCGAGCAACCGGGTGGCCTCGTAGCCGTTCGCCGCCGCCTTGTCGGCGAGGCCGGGCAGCGCGGCGAGCTGCTCGTCGTCCCAGGCCACGAGGAGCGCGCCGACGCGCTCGAGCGGTATGCCGGTCTCGGCTGCGTACGCCGACAACAGCTCGTACCCGCGCCGGACCAGTCGCGACTCGAGCGTCCCCGGTGTGGCGTCGAACCCCGTGTGCAGGATGGCCGTGTTCGCCTTCGAGGTCCCCACGCCGACGTCGTCCGCAGCGTCGACGACGGCCACGGTCACCGCGTACGGCGCCAGCTCGCGGGCGATCGCCGCACCGACGACCCCGGCACCCACGATGACGACGTCGAAGGTGGGCTCGCTCACGGCCGCACCTCCAGGCTGGCGGCCACAGCGGCCAGGAACGTCTCGCGGCGCACGCCGGCCTCGTCCGCGCTGATCGCCGGCTCGTACACCGCCGCCGGGTGCCACGGACCCAGCGCGGCTTCGAGCGTCTCGCCCGGTCCAGAGCCGAGGCCGATGCGCGCGGCTGCCGCAACCCCGAGCGAGGTCGCGTCCGGCGAGGCGAAGACCTCGACGGGGACCTGGAGAAGGTCGGCCTGGGTCTGCATGAGCAGCCGGCTCCTGGTCAGGCCGCCGTCGACCCGGAGGCTGCTCGGGGGCGCGCCCTGGTCGGCCGCCAGTGCCGACACGAGCTCGACGACCTGGCTCGCGATGCCGTCGACGAGGGCCCGGGCCAGGTGCGCCGGGGAGGTGTCGAGGCGCAGCCCGGTGATCGACCCGCGCGCGTCGCCACGCCACCACGGACCGCCCAGGCCGGCAAGGGCCGGTACGAACGTCACGCCGCCCGCGTCACGCACGGAACCGCCGAGCCGGTCGAGGTCTTCGGCGCCGCCGACGACGCCCAGGTCCGTCAACCATCGCACCGCGGACGCGACGGTGAACACCTGGCCGTCCAGGCAGTACGTGGCCTCGCCTCCCAACCGCCAGGCGACCGACGTCGTCAGCCCGCTGGTCGACCGGACCGGCGAGGTGCCGGCGTTGGCGAGGACGAAGGCGCCGGTGCCATAGGTGCACTTCGCCGTACCCGGCTGCAGGCAGGACTGCCCGAGCAGCGCGGCCTGCTGGTCGACCAGCAGGCCGGTCAGCGGAATCGCCGGCGTCCCGAAGCAGGTCGTCTCGCCGAACGAACCTGCGGCGTCGACCACGACCGGGAGGTCTTCGCCCGCGAGGTCGAAGGC
>DAIPJR010000252.1:0-3133 GCA_036770165.1 Actinomycetes bacterium
GTGATCGGGCTCAGCATCGCGTGGACCCTGGCGCGGGACGGATGCGACGTCGAGGTCCACGACGACCAGCCGGGTTTGGGGGCTTCATATGCCGCCGCCGGCATGCTCGCGCCGGTGTGCGAGGCGGCGTATGAGGAACCGGAGCTCTTGGCCCTCGGCCTGGCTTCGGTGCAGGCATGGCCCGAGTTCGCGGCTCGACTGACCCAGGCGTCGGGCGTCGATGTCGGGTTGCGCGAGGAGGGCTCGCTGTCCGTCGGCTTCGACACGGACGACGCGATCGGCCTGGGGCGGGTCGCCGACCTGCTCACCCGTCACGACCTGCGGCACCGCAGACTGAGCTCCCGTGAGGCGCGCGCGCTGGAGCCCGCGCTCTCGCCCCGAACAAGTTCGGCGCTGCAAGTCCCGGGTGACCACAGCGTCGACAACCGCCAGGTCGTGCGAGCACTGCTCGCTGCAGCCGAGCGCGCCGGTGTGCGGATCCATCGCCAGCGTGTCGGTCTGGTCACCGTCGACGGGCGAGCGGTCGGGGTCCGCCGCGTCGATGTCGGCGATCTGAACTCTGCGATGGCGCCGGTCCACGAGGCCGACCTCGTCGTCCTGGCCGCGGGCGACGGCTCGGCTCACGTTCCCGGGCTCCCGGATTGCGCGCGTTACCCGGTCCGCCCGGTTAAGGGCCAGATCCTGCGGCTGGCAGGAGCCACCGGCCTGCTGGAGCGCACGGTCCGCGCGACGGTTCACGGGGAGAAGGTCTACCTCGTTCCCCGCGGCAACGGTGAGGTGGTTGTCGGAGCAACCATGGAAGAGGTCGGGGCCGACCTCACCGTGACGGCCGGTGCCGTTCACCATTTGTTGCGCACCGCGATCGAGGTCGTGCCCGAGGTCGCCGAGCTCGAGCTGGTCGAGGCGCTCGCCCGGTGCCGACCCGGCACCCCCGACAACGGGCCGCTGATCGGTTACACGCCGCTGCCGGGTCTGCTTGTGGCAACAGGGCATGGCCGCGGCGGCGTGCTGCTCGCTCCAACGACGAGCGACGCCCTCCATCGCCTCGTCTCGGATCTCCCGATGTCTGGGGTCATCGAACCTTTTGCGCCACAACGTTTCTCACGCTCAGCTCACGACGTCACGGAGGGCATCGCATGACCATCACGCTCAACGGCTCCCCCCACGAGATCGCGGACGGGACCACACTCGACCAGCTCGTCGCGGTCTTCTCTCTGCCAGAGCGGGGGGTCGCGCTGGCGATGAACAGCGAGGTCGTCCCTCGCTCGGTGTGGGCGAGCACGCGGGTCCTTCCCGATGCGCGGGTCGAGGTCGTCACCGCCTTTCAGGGTGGCTGAGATGACCGTCACCGACATGAGTTCCGTTGCACCGGTAGTGAGTTCGGTGCCGGACCCGTTCGTCATCGCCGGGGAGGAGCTGTCCTCGCGGCTCTTGCTGGGCACCGGCGGGGCGACCAGCCTGACGACGCTGGAGAGCGCCGTGCGCGCGTCGGGGTCGGCGCTGGTCACGGTCGCGATCCGACGGGTCTCGCTGACTGCGGGCGACAGCGTCTTGGCCGTCCTGAACCGCGCCGGGGTGCGCCTGCTGCCCAACACCGCCGGCTGTTACACAGCACGGGAGGCGGTGCTCACGGCCAAGCTGGCCAGAGAGGCGCTCGGAACGACCTGGGTCAAGCTCGAGGTCATCGCCGACGATAAGACGCTCCTGCCCGACGCGGTCGAGCTGCTGGATGCGGCAGAGCGTCTCGTAGATGACGGGTTCACGGTCCTGCCCTACACGAATGACGACCCGGTGCTCGCCCGTCGGCTGGCCGACCTCGGCTGCGCGGCGATCATGCCGCTGGGCTCACCTATCGGCAGCGGCCTGGGCATCCGTAACCCCCACGCAATCGAGATGATCTGCGACGCCGTCGACGTGCCTGTGGTCCTGGACGCCGGGATCGGCACCGCGTCCGACGCCGCGCTGGCCATGGAACTGGGTTGTGACGCCGTCCTCATCGCCAGCGCGGTCACCCGCGCCGAGAACCCCGCCGCGATGGCCACCGCAATGAAGCACGCCGTGATCGCCGGTCGCCTCGCCCGCACATCCGGCCGTATCCCGGTGCGCCGGCTCGCCCGCGCATCCTCACCGACCGAGGGTGTGGTCGTGGGATGACCCCGACCGACGGCAGCTCGGCCCAGCTGCTGCCACGGCTTCTCGTGCTGACCGACGCCGCGATGCTGCCTGACGGCCGAGACCTGACCAGCACCCTGCGTGCTGCAGTCGAGGGCGGCGCCCGGGCCGTCGTGCTGCGAGAACGCGACCTGCCCACCCCCGTCCGGGCCCGCCTCGCCGACCAGGTGCAGGCGCTGCTCTCACCCGTGGGCGGCGTCCTGCTCCTCGCATCAGCTGCACCACCAGAGGCGACCTCCCGACCGGCCGGGCTACACCTGCGCAGCGCCGACCCGATCCCGGCTACGAGGCCTGCCTTGCTGGGGCGTTCGACACATTCGGCCGACGAGGTGCTCCACGCAGCCGCCGAAGGCTGCGACTACGTCACCCTGTCGCCGGTCGCCCCGACCCGATCCAAGCCCGGGTACGGGCCGTCGCTCGGCGCGGCAGGTTTCGGCAGCGTGCTGGCCCAGGCTCGTCGTGTCCGCAGGCCGCTGCCGGCCGTCTTCGCCCTCGGTGGTGTCGACGAACACAACGCCGCATCGTTCCTTCAGGCCGGCGCCCACGGCGTGGCCGTGATGGGTTCGGTCATGAGCTCACCCGACCCGGCACAGACCGTCGCTGCCCTCCTGGCCAAAGTCGCGGCCGCGGCGTCTGCGGTGGTCGCCACGTAATCGGCCACGCGACCACGCCACACGTGGCGCCCAACTCGCCTAGGCCGAGGCCGCGGGCCGGTCAGACACCTGTACTACCAGCCAACCCACCACCCCAGCCACCCTTCACCAGGAGAACCTCATGACCGATGTCAACCACGCCCGCACAAAGGTCTACTCGGAGGGCGAGCGCCCCGACATACGGGTGCCGTTCACCGAGGTGCGCCTAGACGACTCCCCAGGCCCGACGGGCCCCCAGCCCAACGCACCGTTGCGCCTGTACGACACCTCCGGCCCGGGCAGCGTTTCAGAGCAGGGCTTGCCGGCGC
>DAIPJR010000056.1:0-9564 GCA_036770165.1 Actinomycetes bacterium
GCGTGACCGTCAAGCCGTCCGACGCACCGGGGCTGCCGGCCGTCGTGGCCGGGATGGCGGCGCTGGGCGCGCACCTGCACGCCGTGGCGGCCGACGCCACGGACAACTTCACGCTGTCGCCGCTCTCGATCGCGGTCGCGTTCGGCATGCTGCGCGCGGGCAGCAGGGGCACGACGGCGACGCAGATCGACGCTGTGCTCGGCTTCCCCTCGAGCACCCGCCCGGAAGGCTCCCCGCACCAGGCCCTCAACGCGCTCACGGCCGAGCTGGTCACGCCTGCGCGGGTACCCACCGGCCAGCCCGGCCCGGCGCCGATCGTCGCCATCGCCAACGGGCTGTTCGTCGAGAAGGGCTTCGGCTCCGCGATCCAGCGACCGTTCCTGGAGCTGCTCGCCGCCCAGTACGGGGCGCACGCCGACAGCGTCGACTTCAGGTCGCCAACCGCGACCGCGACGATCAACGCCTGGGTGGCCCAGCAGACACGCGGTCGGATCACGAAGCTGTTCGACCGGCTCGACACCGACACGCTCGTCGTCCTGGCCGACGCCGTCTACCTCAAGGCCGGCTGGCAGAACCAGTTCGGCCCGGACATGACGACGTCCGGCGCCTTCAGCACGTCCGCCGGCACCTCGGTCCAGGCCAGGTTCATGCACCAGGTCATCGAGCAGGTCAGGTACGTCGGCAACGACCGGTGGCAGCGGGTCACCCTCCCGTACGTGGGCGGCCAGCTGACGATGCGCGTCGTGCTGCCACGCACGATGACGCGGGACCGGGCGGCGCTGACCGGCCTGCTCTCAGTGGCTACCGGGTCGACCAGCGGCGACCCCATGGACTGGGTGGACCTGGCGATGCCGCGCTGGGACACCGGCACCGACCTCGACCTGCTGCCCCTGCTCGCCACCCTCGGACTGACCGACCTGGGCGACCTAGCCGGGATCGCCGGCGGGCTGCAGGTGAGCCAGGCCGTCCACCGGGCGAACATCACCGTCGACGAGAAGGGCTCCGAAGCCGCGGCGGTCACCGGGATCGCGATGGACACTGCCGGCCGGGTCGGTACGCCGAACCCGATGCGCGCCGACCGTCCGTACGTCTGGGCCGTCGTGCACGAGCCGACGCAGACCCCGGTCTTCGTCGGGCACGTGGTCGATCCCACCAGGGTCGACCCCACCCGGTAGGTCGTACCTTCGAGCATGGACATGGACCTCGTCGGCTCGGGGATCTCCGCCTTCGCCGCGCGGCTGCACCGCGTCGCGGCCCGGCCGGGCGCCAACTTCACCGCCTCGCCACTCTCGATCGCCCTCGCACTGGGCATGCTGCGCGCCGGCGCCCGCGGGACGACGGGCAGCCAGATCGACGCGGTGCTCGGGCTGCCGCCCGGTACGGCCCCGGGAGGCTCCGCCCACGCCACGCTCGCCGCCCTCGCGCGCGACCTCGTCGCTGTCGCGCCCATGCCCATCGTCGCTGTCGCGAACGCACTCTTCGTCGACGACGGGTTCGCTGCCGCGGTGCAGCCCGCGTTCACCGACCTGCTCGCGCAGACGTACGGCGCCCGCATCACGTCGCTGCACTTCGACGACCCCGGCGCCGCGGCCGCGATCAACGCATGGGTGGACGCCGAGACGCGCGGCCGCATCGACCGGCTGTTCGACTCGCTCGGCGCCGGTACCCGGCTCGTGCTCGCGAACGCGGTCTACCTCAAGGCGACGTGGCAGGCCCAGTTCGACCGGCCCACCACGGTTCCTGGTGACTTCACGGTCGCGCCCGGTACGACTGTGCAAGCCCAGCTGATGCGGCACAGGTTCGAGGGGGTGCGGTACGCCGAGACAGCCGACTGGCAACGGATCACCCTGCCGTACGTCGGCGGGACCCTTGCTATGCACGTGGCGCTGCCTCGCACCGTCCGCACCGAAGTCGACGCGCTCGCCGACCTGCTCCCGGTCGCCACGGCTTCGACCGCCTCGGACCAGCCCGCGTGGGTCGCCCTCACCCTCCCGCGGTGGGACACGCACTCCGACCTCGATCTCGTACGAGTCCTGGCCCGGCTCGGGATGACCGACGCGTTCGACGGGCGCAAGGCAGACCTCAGCGGCATCGCACCGGGACTGGTGGTCGGCGATGCCGTCCACCGCGCCAACATCACGGTGGACGAGGAGGGGACGGAGGCGGCCGCCGTGACGGGTCTCGCCATGCGCATGGCCCTTCGCGCGGGCGAGCCGGTCCCGATGCGCGCCGACCGCCCGTTCGTCTGGGCGGTGGTGCACGAGCCGACCGGGACACCCGTGTTCGTCGGGCACGTGGCCGACCCGAGCGGTGACGTCCGGTAGCACCCGTCGTCGTTAGGATCCAGGGGTGATCCCGCCCGAGGTGTCCGGGGGCATCGACCCCGCCGACCTCGAGACGGCACTGAAGGTCTTCGCCCAGCTCGACGCGCTGCCGGTCGAGCACCCGGACGCCGTCGCCGTACGGGTCGCGACCGCCAAGCTGTTCAAGACGGTGAAGCTGCGGCGGCGCGAGGAACGTCGCGCAGCCGTCACCGCGGCCGACGAGGCGGTGACGGCATCGACCGCCACGGGTTCGCCCGACCGGATCGACGACGAGACCGAGGGCATCCCGCTCGTGTCGTCGGCGACCGGAGCCCTGGCGGGCACGCTCGTCCGCTCCCGCGCGTGCTACGTGTGCAAGGCGCGCTACCGCGACGTCGACGCGTTCTACCACCAGCTCTGTCCCGACTGCGCTGCCCGCAACCGGGCCCGGCGCGATGCCCGTACCGACCTGACCGGGCGCCGTGCGCTGCTGACCGGCGGCCGGGCCAAGATCGGGATGTACATCGCGCTGCGGCTGCTGCGCGACGGCGCCCACACCACGATCACGACGCGGTTCCCGCGCGACGCCATCCGGCGGTTCAGCGGGATGGCGGACAGCGCGGACTGGCTGCACCGCCTGCGGATCGTCGGCATCGACCTTCGCGACCCGGCCCAGGTCGTCTCCCTGGCCGACTCGGTGAGCGAGCAGGGGCCGCTCGACATCCTGATCAACAACGCGGCACAGACCGTGCGTCGCACGCCGGGCGCCTACTCGGCGCTCGCTGAGGCCGAGTCGGCTCCGCTGCCGGCCGGCCCGCTCCCGGAGCTGCTGACCTTCGGGCACACCTCCGACGCGCACCCGGCGGCGCTGGCCGGTTCGCTCGACCGGGCCGCGCTGCCGACAGCGGTGGAGCTCACGGCGCTCGCACTGACAGCCGGGTCGGCGACGCCCGCCCGCATCGCCGCGTCGACCGCGATCGACGCCGGCGGGCTGATCCCGGACCTGCACCACGTCAACAGCTGGACGCAGCTCGTCGACGAGGTCGAGCCGCTGGAGCTGCTGGAGGTCCAGCTGTGCAACCTCGTGGCGCCGTACGTCCTCGTGAGCCGGCTGCGCCCGGCGATGGCGGCGTCGACGGCCCGGCGCACGTACGTCGTCAACGTCTCCGCCATGGAAGGCCAGTTCAGCCGCGCGTACAAGGGGCCCGGTCACCCGCACACCAACATGGCCAAGGCCGCGATGAACATGCTGACCCGTACCAGTGCCGAGGAGATGCTGGCCAGCGACGGGATCCTGATGACCAGCGTCGACACCGGGTGGATCACCGACGAGCGGCCGCACCCGCTCAAGACGAGGCTGGCCGAGGAGGGCTTCCACGCGCCGCTCGACCTGGTCGACGGTGCGGCCAGGGTCTACGACCCGATCGTGCGCGGCGAGGCAGGCGAGGACCTGTACGGCTGCTTCCTCAAGGACTACGAACCCGCCCCCTGGTAGCGCGACCTTGTCGGACGCCCTGAGTACGTTGCTCCTCGAGTGGGTCCCACCACCTTCGAGAGGATGACGCGGATGGCTGGCAGCGGCACGAAGGAGGACCCCTGGGCGCTGAAGACGCCGCCGGGGTCCTCCGACTACACCATGTTCCGCGACGACGCCGCCGACCCGCCGACACTCGTCTGCCAGGTCGGCTCGACGACGCTGAAGTACGACCTGCGCGCCATCGACGACCTGCACGCCTGGCTCAAGGGCCAGGGCGACTGGGTGCCACTGGGTGCCGCCGACGAGCAGAAGCCGGCCGCCGACGGCACGGTCGAAGCCTTCGGCCGCGCCGACGACAACCCGGTCGGCGGGTGGTACGGGCTGCGCAAGGGCTACCGCGGGCGGTTCGGGATGTACCTGCCGCCGCTGCTGGAGGCGCTCGGTCTCGCTGAGCTCACCCACGACCCGCGCAACAACACGATGCGAGCGCTCTAGCTCTAGCGAGCGTCGGTCACGACTCGGCCAGGTGCAGCGTGATCATCCGGTCGGCGTCTATGCGGGCGTAGACCGGGCCGGTGTCGAGGAACGTCTCGGTCCACCCGGGGCCGTACTTCGGCTCGTAGACGCCGATGAGCGCCGCCCGGAAAGCACCGCCGTCCTCCCCCGACACGTCGATCGGCGTCGCGCGGCCGTGCACCGTGACCGACAGCTCCTCGCGGGGCAGGTGCGTGGCGCTGACGTGCGGTCGCGCGGTGAGGTGCCGCCAGCGCACCGAGTCGGCCGACGACCCGAAGTAGAACGCGCCACGGTAGAAGATGCCGTCGACCGGGCCGAGCAGCGGCCGGCCGTCCCGGGTCACGGTGCCGAGGACGAGCAGGCACATGCCCTGCAGCCGGTCGGCCACCTCCGCCGCTGACAGCCGCCGGTCCGGGGTGATGATGCTGAGCAGGTGCGGCCCGCCCGCCGCGTAGCTGTCGTCGAGCAGCTGCTGCAAGGCGACCAGGTCGTCGGCGGTTTCGAGCATGGCGGGACGCTACAAGGACTCGCTGACAGGACGCGCCGGGGCAGCCGGCTCGAGCCGCAGCCGACGGACCAGCTCGGGAAGCACCGTGCCGAGGGGCGCGTCGACCGCGAGGCTCGCCACGTCGTCGCCCCGGGTGACGCCCTGGTTGACGATGGCCACCGGGATGCCCTGGGCCGCCGCGCGCAGCACGAATCGGCGTCCGGACATCACGGTCAGGGACGAACCGAGGACGAGCAGGACGCGAGCAGCCGCGACCAGGTCGAAGACAGCGGCGACGCGATCGGCCGGGACCGACTCGCCGAAGAACACGACGTCCGGCTTGAGGAGCCCGCCGCAGGACCGGCAGCCGACCGGCTGGAAGTCCCGGGCGTCCGCCTCGGCGAGGTCGACGTCGCCGTCGGGATTGACCGCCAGAACGCGGGCGACCCAGCCGTCGTTGGCCGCACCGAGCCGGGCATCCAGCTCGGCGCGCGTGGACAGTGCACCGCAGCCGAGACAGACGACCTGCGTCAGGTTCCCGTGCAGCTCGACCACGTCACGGGCACCCGCAGCCTGGTGCAGCCCGTCGACGTTCTGAGTCACGATCCCGTCGAGCAGCCCGAGCCCTTGCAGCCGTACGACGGCGACGTGCCCCTCGTTGGGCCGGGCCGACGCGAGGTGCCGCCAGCCCAGATAGCTGCGCGCCCAGTAGCGCTGGCGAGCCACCGGGTCACCGACGAAGTCCTTGTACTGCATGGGAGTCGCCCGCCGCTGCTGGCCGGTCGGCCCTCGGTAGTCGGGGATCCCTGACTCGGTCGAGAGCCCCGCCCCCGACAGGACCACGACCCCACCGCCGGCCACGAGCCGAGCGAGCGCATCCACTGTCGCAGCGTCGAGGCCGGGTTCCACGGCAACAGCCTGCCATCCGCCAGCCGGCGACGATCCGCTGAAGGCCCGAGCTAGGCTGCCGGCATGGGGCAGGTGCACGAGCGGATCACCGAGCGGCTGCGCGAGGTGATCGCGGCGCAGCAGCTGTACTTCGTCGGCACCGCGCCGGCCGACGTCGACGGCCACGTCAACCTCTCACCCAAGGGGCATCGCGACACGTTCACGATCATCGACGACGTGACGGTGGCCTACGTCGACCTCACCGGCAGCGGCGCCGAGTCCCTCGCCCACATCCGCGAGAACGGCCGCGTCGTCGTCATGTTCTGCGCGTTCGAGGGTCCGCCCGACATCGTGCGCCTGCACGGCCGCGGCCGGGTCGTGTTCCCCGGCGACGCTGGCTGGGACGCGTTGATCGCGCGCTTCCCGGCCCGACCCGGGGCGCGGGCCGTCGTCGTCGTCGACGTGACGCGGGTCAGCAGCTCGTGCGGCTTCGCCGTCCCGCTGTACGAGTACGTCGGGCAGCGCGACCTGCTGGAGCAGTGGACGTCCCGCAAGACCGAAGAGGAGCTGGCCGACTACCGCGCGACGCGGAACGCCGAGAGCATCGACGGCCTCCCGGCGGTACCAGCGCCCTCGTCGACCAAGACCTGACGTCAGCCGCCGAACTGCAGGCCGACCGCGGGCCGGTCTTTCGCGACGGGCGCATTGGCCGGATCAGCGGGCTGCCCCCAGATCAGCAGCTCCTTCCCGGTCCACACCGCTGGTGACCCGAGCTCCGCGAGCGCAGGCGCACGCGGCAGCGACGTCCAACGGTCGGCCGCCGGATCCCAGACCGCCGCCGACCCCAGAGCGACGTTCCCCTCCGACCCCTGGCTGTTGAAGCTGATCAGCGCCCGCCCGGTCCACGCCGACTGGGCGACGTCGTCGTCCACCGGCCCGTGCGCGATCAGCCCCCAGGCCCCGGTACGTGCGTCGAGGATCCCACCTCGAAGGCCGATCGGGATTCCCCCTCGCGCCGCCCGATCTGCGCTGAAGTTTCCGGCCGGAAGGAGCAGGCCAGCAGCCATCGACAGCGGCTGGGACATCGAGTGGGTCCAGGTGGTCGGTCCTGCCCAGCGGTCGGTTCGCGCGTCCAGCACCGACAGGTCGACACCCCCCGAGCTGGTCTGCGTGACGACGCCGCCGGCGCTGATCGACGTCGTGTCCCAGATCGCGAACGCGTAGGTATGGCCGGCCGCGACACCCACGACCAGGGAGTAGATCGGGTGCCCGGCGACAAGAGGTACCGAGGGCACCGTTGTCCAGCGATCGGTCGCCGGGTCGTACAGGGCTCCGTCGAGGTCCTCGGCCGGCGCGGTCTTCGAGGTCCCCGTCAGCGGAGCCCGGCCACCGATGACGAGAACCGCGCTGCCGGTCCAGAACGCCTGCGCACTCTCCCGCCCGGACAGCGGCCCGGGAGCGATCATCCGCCAGGTACGCCGGGCGGGGTCGTAGAGCGCGCCGCTCGTCGACACGCTGTCGCCGTTCGGGGTGGAGGCGCTCGCGCCGCCCCAGACGAACAGCTCCTTCCCGGTCCATGCCGAGGCCGCGAACGCCCGAGGGCCGAGCGGAGAGCGCGGCAGCACGGCCCACTGGTGCGTCACCGGGTCGTAGGAGGCGCCGTCCGACCGCACCACCGGGAGCTGGCCGATGCCGACGGACGCCCCGCCCCATACGACCATCAGCTGTCCGGTCCAGGCCGAGGCCGCGAAGCTCCGCCCAGGTACCGGCGAGGCCGGCAGCGTGCTCCAGTGCCCGCGAGCGATCTGCACGGCCGAGGGCCCCGCTGGCTGCGCCACCGTGTTGTGCCCGGTGAGAGCAGCGGTCGTCGCCACGACGAGGACCGCACCAGCGGCGACGCTAGAGACCGCGACCAGCCGGCGCCGGCGCGTGCGTCGACGGGCGGCCGACACGAGCAGCGGCCCGGACACCGAGATCGGACCGCCGGGGACGTCGGCGGCACGGTTCAGCAGTGCCGACAGCGTGCCGGTGTCATCCACGGCCCACCTCCTCCTTGTCTGGCTTGGCTGGGTTGGCTGGCTTGCCGTACCCGTCGCCGAACAGACCGCCGGCACGCAGCGCCGCCAGCGCGCGGCTGGTCCGGCTCTTGACCGTCCCGACCGAGCAGCCGAGCGCGGCAGCCACGTCGGCCTCCGACCGGTCGTCGAAGAAGCGCAGCACCACGACGGTCCGCTGCTGCCAGGGCAGCGTCATGAGGGCAGCACGCACGCGATGGGCCTCGTCGACATCGCCCATCTGGTCGCCGGTCGCGCGCTCCGGCAGCTCCGCCGCGGGCACCTCGCCCCGCCACAGCCGCCGGCGAGCACGGGACGCCAGACGGACCATCGTCGTACGCGTGTACGCCTCGGCATTGTCGGGAGCGTCCAGCCGCGACCACGCCGTGAACGTACGCAGCAGCGCCGCCTGGACCAGGTCTTCCGCATGCCCGCGGTCGCCGGTGAGCAGGTACGCCGTGCGCACCATGGCGGGGTAGCGGGCCGCGACGAAGGCGCTGAACGCCTCCTCGTCCGCCAGCCGGCCGGTCATCGGGACCCCATACCGCTGTAGAGGCATCGGGCCGGCACGTCGGTTCCCTCCTGGCTCAGTGGGCTTCGGCCCACGAGGTGCCGGTCGCGACCTCGACCACGAACCGTACGGGGCTGCCCGCGGCCCACCAGTACGCCGTCGCCGCGAGCGTCGAGGCCAGCAGGTCGCCGGCGCGGGCGGCGTTGTCTTCGGGTACCTGGAGAAGCAGCTCGTCGTGCAGGCAGAGGACGATCTGCCCGTCGAGGGCGGCGAGCTCGATGCGTACGGTCGCCGCCCACGCCTTGAACAGCTCAGCGGCGGCCCCCTGGACGACCGCGTTGCGGACGTACCGCCCGTGCCCGTGGCTGCCGGGCTCGCCCAGCCCCGGCAGGAGCCGCCCGCCGTACGTCCGCGTGCCGACGCCCTGCAGCCCGGCCTCCTCGGCGGCGCGCAGGTAGGCCATCGCCCGCGGGTACGTGCGGTCCATGTCCTTGAGGGCCTCGCCGGCGACGCCGGACGTCTGCCCGTACATCGCCGCGAGCACGGCCACCTTGGCGGTCGGGCGGTCGCACCCCAGCTGGGCGGCGACCGGTGCGTACATGTCGTCCTCGCGCGCGGCACGGGCCAGGCCGTCGTCGCCGGAGACGGCGGCCAGCACCCGAGGCTCGACCTGGCCGAGGTCTCCGCGGACGAAGACGGTGCCCGGCTCGGCGCGGACGGCCCCGCGCAGCTCCGCCGGCATGTTGTGCAGCCCGGCCTGCGCGGTCATCCGGCCGGCCCCGCCGTCGGCGCTGTGCCACGCGCCCCGCAGCCGCCCGTCGGCGCCGACGTTGCGGTCCAGCCACCCGTACCCGTACGTGGTCGCGACCCGTTCGGCCTTCCGCCAGGCCAGCAGGGACGCGACCGCGGGCGACCCGGACGCGTGCGGTTCGAGGCGCCACGACCTGGTGTCGGGGACGTCCAGGCCGACCCGCAGCAGCAGCTCGCGCACCTGCAGCGGGTTGCGCAGGTCGACCACCGTGCCGGGGAAGTGCCGGAGGACCGCCTCGTCGCGCAGCCGCCGGAGCGCAGTCTCGTGCGCCATGTCACCCGGCCGCTCGCCCACGATCTCCTCGAGCATCGTGGTGAGCGCCTCGCGATCGAGCGGGAGCCCGTGCTCCTCGAGCTCGACGCAGAGCAGCGCGGCCGCCGACTCGGACAGCGCGGTCAGCAGCGCGAGCGGCGGCTGCCGTGGCGCCGCGCGCGGGGCCGCGAGGGCGCGCAGCGCGGTCTCCTGCGCCACCTGGAGCCGGACCGCGAGCCGCGCCCACGCCCCCGCGTCGTCGAGG
>DAIPJR010000057.1:0-9551 GCA_036770165.1 Actinomycetes bacterium
TCTGGTTGTCGAAGAACTCCCAGTTGACCATCACCACCGGCGCGTAGTCGCAGGCCGCGTTGCACTCGATGTGCTCGAGCGTCACCTTGCCGTCGCGCGTGGTCTCGTCGTTGCCGATGTCGAGGTGCTCCCCCAGCGCCGCGAAGATCGCGTCGCCGCCCATCACCGCGCAGAGCGTGTTGGTGCACACACCGACGTGGTAGTCACCCACGGGGCGTCGCTTGTACATCGTGTAGAAGGTCGCGACCGCGGACACCTCCGCGGTCGAGAGGCCGAGCAGCTCCGCGCAGACCTCGATGCCCTCCGGGGTGACGTAGCCCTGCTCGGCCTGGGCGAGGTGCAGCATCGGCAGCAGCGCCGACCGCGGCTTCGGGTAGCGCGCGATGATCGCCCGCAGCTGATCGCGGACGTGCTCGCCGAGCGGCTCGGCGCCGACCTGGAAGTCGGTCCTGCTGGGGTTCGACATGTCTACCGATCCACTCCGCCCATGACGGGGTCGATGCTTGCGACGGCGGCGACGACGTCGGCGATCATGCTGCCCTCGCACATCGCGGCCGTGGCCTGGAGGTTGGTGAACGAGGGATCGCGGAAGTGCACACGATAGGGCCTGGTGCCACCGTCGGACACGACGTGCACGCCGAGCTCGCCCCGGGGCGACTCGATCGCCTGGTAGACCTGGCCGGCGGGTACGTGGAAGCCCTCGGTGACCAGCTTGAAGTGGTGGATCAGGGCTTCCATCGACTCACCCATGATGTGCCGGATGTGGTCGAGGGAGTTGCCGAGACCGTCGGAGCCGAGCGCCAGCTGGGCCGGCCAGGCGATCTTCTTGTCCTCGATCATCACCGGGCCGGGCTGCAGCTTGTCGAGGCACTGCTCGACGATCTTGAGCGACTCGAACAGCTCGTGCAGCCGGATCAGGAACCGGCCGTAGGCGTCGCACGTCGTCTCGGTGATCACGTCGAACTCGTAGTTCTCGTAGCCGCAGTAGGGCTGGGACTTGCGCAGGTCGTGCGGCAGGCCGGTCGCCCGCAGGATCGGGCCGGTGACGCCGAGCGCCGCGCAGCCGGCGAGGTCGAGGTAGCCGACGCCCTCCGTGCGGGCTCGCCAGATGCCGCTGTCGACGAGCAGGTTGGCCGTGTCCTTGAAGTTTGTGCGGAGCAGCTTGCAGCTCTCGCCGATGCTGTCGACGGCGCCGGACGGCAGGTCCTGCGCGACGCCACCGGGACGGACGTACGCGTGGTTCATCCGAAGGCCCGTGACCAGCTCGAACAGGTCGAGCACCGTCTCGCGCTCGCGGAACCCGAAGATCATCGCGGTCAGGGCGCCGAGCTCCATCCCGCCGGTCGCGAGGGCGACCAGGTGGGACGACATCCGGTTGAGCTCCATCATCATCACCCGGATGACGCTGGCGCGCTCGGGGACCTGCTCGGTGATGCCGAGCAGCTTCTCGACCGCGAGGCAGTAGGCCGTCTCGTTGAAAAGAGGCGCGAGGTAGTCCATGCGGGTGACGAAAGTGACGGCCTGCGTCCAGTTCCGGAACTCGAGGTTCTTCTCGATCCCGGTATGCAGGTAGCCGATGCCGACGCGGGCCTCGGTCACCGTCTCGCCGTCGAGCTCGAGGATCAGGCGGAGCACCCCGTGCGTCGACGGGTGCTGCGGGCCCATGTTGACCACGACGCGCTCGGAGTGCTCGTCGATGACGCCCTGGACGACGCTGTCCCAGTCCTGGCCGGTGACGGTGAAGACGGTGCCTTCGGTCGTCTCGCGGCCTGCGGACTCGTAGCTGATGCTGTCGGACCCGTGAGCGGTCCCGGAAGTGGTCGTCATCAGGTGTAGGACCTCCGCTGGTCCGGGGGCGGGATCTCGGCGCCCTTGTACTCCACGGGGATGCCGCCGAGCGGGTAGTCCTTGCGCTGCGGGTGCCCCGGCCAGTCGTCCGGCATCAGGATCCGCGTCAGCGCCGGATGCCCGTCGAAGATCAGCCCGAAGAAGTCCCAGGTCTCCCGCTCGTGCCAGTCGTTCGTCGGGTAGACCGAGACGATCGAGGGCAGGTGCCGGTCGTCGTCGGGCACCGACACCTCGACGCGCATGCGGCGGTTGTGGGTGATCGAGAGGAACGGGTAGACGGCGTGCAGCTCGCGCCCGGTCTGCTCCGGGAAGTGGACGCCGCTGACGCCCATGCACATCTCGAAGCGCAGCGCAGGGTCGTCACGGAGGGCGCGCACGAACTCGAGCAGGTGCTCGCGGCGCACGTGGAAGGTGATCTCGCCCCGATCGACGACGACCGCCTCGACGGCCTCGCCGTACCCCGGGTAGGCCCGCTCCAGCTGGTCGGCCGCCTCGTCGAACCAGCCGCCGTACGGGCGCGAGCTGGCGCCCGGAAGCGCCACGACGCGGCGGAGGCCGCCGTAGCCGGACGTGTCGCCGCTGTCGTGGGCACCGAACATGCCGCGCCGGTGCGCCACCACCTCGGGTTCGCCCGGTTCCAGCCGGTCGGGGAGGTTGCCGTCGGTCACCGCAGCAGGCCCTTCATCTCGGCGGTGGGCGTCGCCACGAGAGCTGCCTGCTCGAGCTCGACGATCTCGCGCGCACGCTGCGAGCCGAGCTTCTGGTCCTGGATCTTGTCGTGCAGCTTGAGGATCGCGTCCATCAGCATCTCCGGCCGCGGCGGGCACCCGGGGAGGTACATGTCGACGGGGACGACGTGGTCGACGCCCTGCACGATCGCGTAGTTGTTGAACATGCCGCCGGAGGAGGCGCAGACGCCCATCGCGAGCACCCAGCGCGGCTCGGGCATCTGGTCGTAGATCTGGCGCAGGACGGGGGCCATCTTCTGGCTGACCCGGCCGGCGACGATCATCAGGTCAGCCTGGCGGGGCGACGCCCGGAAGACCTCCATGCCGAAGCGGGCGAGGTCGTAGCGCCCGGCGCCGGTCGCCATCATCTCGATGGCGCAGCAGGCGAGCCCGAACGTCGCCGGCCAGAGCGAATTCTTGCGGGCGTAGCCCGCAAGCTTCTCGACGCTGGTCAGCAGAATGCCGCTCGGCAGCTTCTCCTCGAGACCCATCCGTGTACTCCTGCTTTCTTGACTTCGATCCGGGGACGGCTAGTCCCACTCGAGGCCGCCGCGACGCCACACGTAGGCGTACGCGACACCAAGGGTCGCGATGAACAGCACCATCTCCACCAGGCCGAACAGGCCCAGCCGGTCGAACGCGATCGCCCAGGGGTAGAGGAAGACGATCTCGATGTCGAAGATGATGAAGAGCATCGCCGTCAGGTAGTACTTGACGGGGAACCGCCCGCCCCCGATCGGCTGCGGAGTCGGCTCGATGCCGCACTCGTAAGCGTCCAGCTTGGCTCGGTTGTAGCGCTTGGGACCGGACAACGCACCCGCGCCCACGGAGACGACCGCGAACCCGGCGGCGAGCAGGCCGAGCACGAGGATGGGGACCGTGGCGTTCATGCGGACATCCTAGGACCGTGCCAGGTCAGGTCCGACCCCGGTCGCGCCGCCGTCCGGCAGCCCACCTCAGGCCGCCGGGGTGATGCGGGAGAGGCCGTTGATCAGCCGGTCCATCGAGTCGCCGCCCCTGGGGTCGGTGAGGTTGGCGAGCAGCTTCAGGGTGAACCGCATCAGCGTGGGGTGCGGCAGACCGCGCTGGGTCGCCAGGCGCATCACGTTGGGGTTTCCGATCGCGCGTACGAACAGCCGGCCGAGCGTGTAGTAGCCGCCGTAGGTGTCCTTGAGCGCGCGCGGGTAGGCCTCGAGGGCCCGCTCGCGGGCACCTGCGTCGCCGCGCGCGAGCGCCTGGGCCACCACGTCGGCGGCCAGCTCGCCGGACTCCATCGCGTAGGCGATGCCCTCGCCGTTGAACGGGTTGACCATGCCCCCGGCGTCCCCCACGAGGAGCAGCCCGCGGCTGTAGTGCGGCTGCCGGTTGAAGCCCATGGGCAGCGCCGCACCTCGTACGGGCTGGGTCATGTTCTCGTCGCGGTAGCCCCACTCCTCGGGCGTGTGGTCGAGCCAGCCCTTGAGGAGAACCCGGTAGTCGACGTGCTGGAACGCCTTGCTGGTGTTGAGGATCCCGAGGCCGACGTTGGAGGTGCCGTCGCCGACGCCGAAGATCCAGCCGTAGCCCGGCAGCAGCTTGGGCTCCTTGGACGAGTAGTCCCACAGCTCCAGCCACGACTCCAGCCAGTCGTCCTCGTGCCGGGGGCTGGTGTAGTAGGTGCGCACGGCCACGCCCATCGGACGGTCGTCGCGCGGGCGGAGGCCGACCGCGAGCGACAGCCGCGAGGAGTTGCCGTCGGCGGCCACGACCAGCGGAGCGAGGTAGGTCGTCTCCGGCCCACGCACGCCGCCCGCGTCGGTGGCCCGGGCGGTGACGCCCAGCACCCGGCCGGTCTTGTCGTCGACGACCGGGCCGGTCACGGACGTGCGCTCGTGCAACCGGGCGCCCACCTTCTGCGCGGCGCGGGCGAGGGTCTCGTCGAAGTCCATGCGCTTGCGGACGAGCCCGAAGGACGGGTACTCGGCGAGGTCGGGCCAGGGGATCTCGAGGCGGTGCCCGCCGCCGATGATGCGGAGCCCCTGGTTGCGGATCCAGCCGGCCTCGGGCGAGATGTCGATGCCCATGGTGACCAGCGACTTCACCGCCCGCGGCGTGAGCCCGTCGCCGCAGACCTTCTCGCGAGGGAACGCCGTCTTCTCCAGCAGGAGCACGTCGAGCCCGGCCTGCGCGAGATGGAACGCGGCCGTCGACCCGGCCGGCCCGGCGCCCACGACGATGACGTCAGCTCGTTGCGGAGCGGAGCTGGTCACGGCAGATCCTCACGTGTAGTACCGGCACGGGGCGACTTTGTGAATGCGTTCACGAGCAGCGCCCCATCCTACGGCGCGCCCGCCTTCGTCGCCTTGTGCAAGGCCACGATCCCGCCGGTGAGGTCGCGCCAGGCCACCGCTGACCAGCCGGCCCGGCCGATCAGTGCGGCCAGCTCGGCCTGGTCCGGCCAGGCCTGGATCGACTCGGCCAGGTAGACGTAGGCCTCGGGGTTGGTGCAGACCCGCGTGGCCACCGGGGGGAGCGCCCGCATCAGGTACTCCACGTAGACCGTGCGGAACGGCGCCCACGTCGGCCGGCTGAACTCGCACACGACCAGCCGGCCGCCGGGCTTGGTGACGCGCAGCAGCTCGGTGAGGGCGCCCGAGGTGTCCTGCACGTTGCGCAGGCCGAAGGACAGCGTCACCGTGTCGAACGACGCGTCGCCGAACGGCAGACGCAGGGCATCGCCGGCCACGAACGGGAGTCGAGGCTGACGGCGCTTGCCCACCTGGAGCATGCCGAGCGAGAAGTCGGTGGGGACGACCGTCGCGCCGGCCGCGTCGAACGGCACGCTGCTGGTCCCCGTACCCGCCGCGAGGTCGAGGATCCGCTGGCCTGGCTGCGGGTCGACGGCGCGCTGGACCGCTCGCCGCCACAGCCGCGCCTGGCCCAGGGAGAGCACGTCGTTGGTGAGGTCGTAGCGCTGCGCCACGTCGTCGAACATGCGCGCGACGTCGTGCGGCTGCTTGTCGAGCTGGGCGCGGATCACGCGCACCAGTGTCTCAGGGAGTAGACAAGGCGCATGCGCTCAGCCCGGTACGGCCTCACCCTGCCCCTCGAGGGCATCCCGCTCCCTGCCCAGCGCGACCTCGTCGCCTCGCTGCCCGACCTCGGGTACACCGACGCGTGGTCGTCCGAGACGGCCGGAGCCGATGCGTTCACCCCGCTGGTGCTGGCGTCCCAGTGGGCGCCGGCCTTGCGCCTCGGTACCGCTGTGGTCCCGGTGCACACCCGCGGTGCCGCCGTGCTGGCCCAGAGCTTCGCCGCCCTCGCCGCGCTGGCCCCGGGCCGGGTCGTCGCCGGGATCGGCGCTTCCAGCCAGGTCGTCGTGGCGGACTGGAACGGGATCGCGTACGAGGCTCCGTACGGGCGGGTGCGCGACACGTTGCGGTTCCTCCGGGCGGCCTTCGCCGGCGGCAAGGTCGACGTGGCGTACGAGACGTTGCGGGTCAAGGGCTTCCGGCCGGCCCTCGTCCCGGACGTGGCCCCGACCATCGTCCTCGCCGCGCTGCGCGAGGGCATGCTGCGGCTGGCCGGACGCGAGGCGGACGGGGCCATCCTCAACTGGCTCGGCGCGGACGACGTGCCCAAGGCGGTGCGACCGCTGCTGGCTGCGTCGGAGGGTGCCCCTCGCGAGGTCGTGGCGCGGATCTTCGTCGTACCCGTCGCGGACGCCGACGCCGTGCGGCCCGGGGCTCGGATGGCGCTCGCCGCCTACCTCACCGTCCCGGCGTACGCCGCGTTCCACGCCTGGATCGGCAATGGCGACCGGCTGGCACGTACGTGGGAGCTGTGGGCGGCCGGCAACCGCAAGGGGGCCGCCGCCGCGATCCCGGACAGCCTCGTCGACGAGCTCGTCGTCCACGGCCCGCCCGAGGCCTGCCGCGAGCACGTCCAGCGCTACGTCGACGCCGGAGTCACCACCCCGGTGCTCGCGCTGCTGCCCTTCGGCTACGACATGGCCGCCGCGGTCCGAGACCTGGCCCCCGAGTAGCCGCCTCACCCGCACGATCAACGTCAACCCGCAGCGACGACCAGCTCGCTGTCGGGGCGCGCCTCCCGGCGGAAGCGCGTGTCGTCTGGTGGTGCCAGAACACCCCTAGACGCCACCCGCCCGCGAAGCCGGCGCCGCTCGCTAGTGGTGGCCTTGGGCGCGCAAGGTGGCGAGCACCTTGGCCTGCTGGCGCTGCATGCCGGCGATCCAGCGGTCGCGATCGGCGACGCGGAACAGCTCGTACTGCGCCGTCTCGGGATGGGTGAGCACGAGGAACCGGCCGGCCAGCAGCCCGGCGACGATCGAGTCGCAGGCGTCCTCGACCGTGAGCACCGGGAGGGCGGCGACACTGGCGCCCTCGAGCGTCGTCGCACCGGATCGCAGCAGGTCCGTGTCGACGCCCATCGGGCAGATGCAGGCGACGTACAGCCCGCGCTCTCCGTAGGTGATGGCGAGCCACTCGGCGAACGCGACGGCGGCATGCTTGGTCACCGAGTACGGGGCGTTGCCCAGGTTGCTGAGCAGACCCGCAGCGCTTGCCGTCGTGACGAACGCGCCGCGGCCGCGGTCGACCATGTGCGGCACGACCGCCCGAGCCGCGTGCACGTGGGCCATCACGTTGACGTCCCAGGTGTGCTGCCACACGTCGTCGGGCGCCTCGATGCCGCCACCACCGCCCACGCCGGCGTTGGCGACGAACAGGTCGATGCGGCCGAGCACGGAGATGGTGCGCTCGACGAAGGCCTCGACCTGCTCGGGGTCGACCACGTCCGCCGTCACCTCGGTCGCGCGAAGGCGCGGATGGCCGGCCCGCAGCTCGGCCGCGACCCTGGCGGCGGCCGGACCGTCGTGGTCGACGAGGACGAGGGCCTCGACACCCTCCCCGGCCAGGCGTCGGGCGAGACCAGCCCCGATGCCACGCCCCGCACCAGTGATGACGACGACCGCGCCCGCGAGCTCCATGGCGGGAGCCTACGAGCCCGGCCCGACGTGCGGGACACCCACCCTTCTGGGGGCTCTGGCTGCCGGGCCGACCTCGCGGCCCTACCCTGGACAGGTTGTGTCCACCGCCCCCGTGGCCCTGCCCACCTCCGTGCGCACGTTGCCCGTCGATCGGCCGGTCGAGCTCCTCGAACGGCTGCCCCTCGACGGCGCTCTCGCCTGGGTGCGTGCCGGCGACGGTCTGGTCGGTTGGGGCGAGGCGGCGCGGGTCGAGCTGACCGGCGGCGACCAGTTCGCGGCCGCCGAGCTGTGGTGGGCTTCGTTCTGCGCCGAGCTCGACATCGCCGACGCGGTAGGCGTGCCGGGCACCGGCCCCGTGGCGTTCGCGTCGTTCGCGTTCGACCAGGCCCGCGGGCGGTCCGTCCTCGTCGTACCCAAGGTCATCCTCGGCCAGCGCGACGGCGCCGCTTGGATCACCGTCGTGGGTGAGGCCGACGCGGCCCTCCCGCCTGTCTCGGTACCCGATGCACCGCAGGACATCCGCTACTCCGAGGCGTCCCAGTCGGCGACGCACTGGCAGGGCGCCGTACGCCAGGCCGTGGCCAGGATCGTGCGCGGCGACCTGGACAAGGTCGTGCTCGCCCGGGACCTCGTCGCCACCGCCGGCGGCCCGATCGACATCCGCCACCTGCTGGTCAGGCTCGCCGTCAGGTACCCCTCCTGCTGGACGTTCTCGGTCGACGGCCTGGTCGGGGCTACGCCCGAGCTGCTGGTACGGCGGACGGGCGACCAGGTCAGCTCTCGGGTCCTCGCCGGTACCGTCCGCAGGCTCGGCGACGACCTGGCCGACGGGGAGCTCGCCGTCGCCCTCATGGACAGCGACAAGGACCTCGAGGAGCACGAGCTCGCCGTGCACTCCGTCGCTGCCGCCCTCGCCGCACACTGCACCGACCTCGAGGTCCCGGCGCACCCGCGGGTGCTGCGGCTGGCCAACGTGCAGCACCTGGCGACCGATGTGACCGGGACGATCATCGACGGCTCCAGCGTGCTGGCGCTCGCGACCGACCTCCACCCGACGGCGGCCGTGTGCGGGCCCCCCACTGCGGTGGCGCTCGAGCTGATCCGGGAGCTGGAGGGCATGGACCGCGGCCGCTATGCCGGCCCGGTCGGCTGGATCGGCGCCGGGGGCGACGGCGAGTTCGGCATCGCGCTGCGCTGCGCGGAGGTGGCCGGCGACACCGCGCGGCTGTTCGCCGGGTGCGGCATCGTCGCGGGGTCGGACGCCGACGCGGAGCTGGCCGAGGCCCAGGCCAAGTTCGTCCCCGTACGCGACGCCCTGGAACCGCTCTAGCCGAGGGCCTGAGCGACCGCGGTACGGATGCGCGCGGCAAGGTCGCGGTCGCCGGCCCGGCTGGTACGGATCTCGACGACCTGCAGGCCGCCCCGCGGGTCGACCACGGCGGCCACGAGGTCTGCCGTCGTGCTCACGCGGGTGTGTGGTGTCGCCGTGGCCCCGCAGAGCGCGGCGAGGTCGACGCCGTGCGGCGTGCCGAACACCCGCTCGTAGACGCCGGCGAACTCCTGGGAACCCTGCTCCAGCAACGAGAAGATGGCCCCGCCGTCGTTGTTGACCACGACGATCGTGAGGTCCGGCCGCGTCTCGTCCGGTCCGAGGACGAGGCCGTTCGCGTCGTGCAGGAAGGTGAGGTCCCCGAGCAGGGCGAACGCTCGCCCGCCGCCGGCCGCCTGCCACGCCAGCGCTGCGCCCAGAGCCGTGGAGACGGTGCCGTCGATGCCGGCCGCGCCGCGGTTGGACACCACCGTGACGCCTTGGCGGGGGGCGGCGAGGGCGAGGTCGCGTACGGGCATCGACGAACCGGCGAGGAGCAGCGACGCGGCCGGGAGGGCGGCCAGCAGCTCGGAGGCGATCAGCGCGCCCGGGGGGCCGAGGGAAGGCTCGGCGCCGAGCACGTCGAGCGCCGCCGCCGTCGCCACGTCGTCGGGCGCCC
>DAIPJR010000253.1:0-1063 GCA_036770165.1 Actinomycetes bacterium
TCGAGGTAGATCGGCTGCCCGTCGGGCCCGCCGAGCGGGATGCGCCAGTTCGGGTACTCGTCGACGGTGCCGGGTTGGTTCTGAGCGCGCCGCTCGCCGACGGCGTCGGTGAGGGACAGGAGGCGCAGCCGGGACGGGGTGGCCGCCAGGGCGCGGTGCAACGCCGCGACGGTCGCGGCCTCGGCGATGCCGGCCGACTCGGCGTTCGCGTCAGGTCCTGGCTCGGCGTCGGCGTCGGCGGGGAGCAGTCCCCGGGACCGCACGAGGTCGAGCCAGGCCGCCTGCTGGGCGCGGTCGGCAGCGAGCTCGTCTTCGAGGGATCGGGTCAGCAGACCCAGCCGGTGGCGAAGGCGGACGTGGTCGCCGGCGAGGTAGCCCGCCGTCGGCGGCAGGTCGTGGGTGGTGACGGAGGCCAGCGAGTACTCGCGCCAGCGCTCGGGCGCCAGCGGTCGGCCGTCGCCGTCCCAGTCGAACTCGAACCACAGGATCGAGGTGCCGAGGATGCCGCGCTCGCGCAGGTAGTCGCGCACCCACGGCTCGACGGTGCCGAGGTCTTCGCCGATCACGACGGCGCCGGCCCGCTGGGCCTCGAGCATCAGGATCCCGATGGCCGCGTCGTGGTCGTAGCGGACGTAGGTTCCCTCGGTCGGGGCGGCGCCCTCGGGGATCCACCACAGCCGGAACAGGCCGATGATGTGGTCGACCCGCAGACCGCCGGAGTGGCGCAGCACGTTGCGGATCAGGTCGCGGAACGGCGCGTAGGCGAGGTGCGCGAGCCGGTCCGGCCGCCACGGCGGCTGGTTCCAGTCCTGGCCGGTCTGGTTGTAGGGGTCCGGGGGAGCGCCGACGGTGATGTGGCGGGCCAGCTCGTCCTGCCATGCCCAGGAGTCGGCCCCGGTCGGGCTGACGCCGACGGCGAGGTCGTGCAGGATCCCGATCGACATGCCCTCGCGAAGGGCGGCCGCTTGAGCGTCCGCGAGCTGCTCGTCGAGCACCCATTGCACCCATCGGTGGAAGTCGACGCGGGCAGCGTGGCCGACGGCGAACGCCGTGACCTCGGGGC
>DAIPJR010000253.1:1163-3069 GCA_036770165.1 Actinomycetes bacterium
GCCTGCTCGAGATGCGGCGGGAGCGAACCGTCCTCGAGCACGATCCACACCTCGACGCTCGCGCCGTGGTCGACGTGGACCTCGACGGTGCGCTGCTCGCCCTCGCGTGCCACGACGTAGGGCGGCAGCACGCTCTGCCACGCGTCGGACCTGCGGCGATCGAGCGCGGCCGCTCGAGACTGCTCGCTCGACGCGTCCACCTCGAGCGCCGCGAGCACCGCGGTCAAGGTCTCGGCGGCGACCGCGACGTGCTCGCCTCGCCAGTCCCAGTACTCGGTCGCCACACCGAAGGCGGCAGCCAGCTCGGTGAGGACGGGATCGACGTCGGGCATGGACTCATCCAAGCGCACTCGGGCGGCGCGCCGCGCACCGCCGGGCCCGGTCCACAAAGTGCGGGGTGAGATGGCGAGGCATAGCGTAGATGCGTTCAGTGGTCGGGCGATTTGGTCGGCCAGTAGAGATCTCAAGAGTCCATGTGTCGCAATGCTCGGCTAGTTTCGCCGAGCGCGAGCGGGCAGCATGGACCCTCCTGCCCGGCTCTGCGCGAGGTGCGCGCCGACTGCGGCACACACCGCTCGACCGCGATCGACGCGCTTGACGCCACTCCCCCCGGCGCACATGACCCGCCCCCGGGTCGGTCTGGCTGTGCGACCCCGGACACGAGCGCGAACGGGGGTAGAGATCGATGACGCGCACAGCCGTTCACTCTCGTCCGATGTCGCGCTTCGTCGCCCTGGTGGCCGCGCTGTCGATGCTGCTCCTCGGTGCAGGCTCGGCGACGTCCGCGTCCGCGGTACCCGCGCCGGCCCCCCTGACCAACCTCTCCCACCTGAACTTCCTCCTCGCCACGGTCCCGCTGCCTGCCGTCGTCGGGCACACGACCTATCAGATCGACGGGCACGCCACTGCGCTGGCGCCGTGGACGTACGCGGACCGGAGCGCCGACGGCACCTTCCGGCGCGTCGGCGGCGGCGACCTGAACCCGGCCACCGGCTACTACGGCCAGGGAGCCTTCAACGCGGACGACATCGCGCGTGCCGCCGTCGTCTACCTGCGGCACTGGCGGCTGACGGGGAGCTCGGACAGCAAGGAGCACGCGTTCCAGACGCTTCGCTCGCTCACCTACCTGCAGACCACCGTCGGCCCGGGCGCGGGCAACGTGGTGCTCTGGCAGCAGGCCGACGGCACCCTGAACCCGAGCGCGACACCCGCTGAGCTGCCGGACCCGAGCGACTCGGCGGAGTCCTACTGGCTGGCCCGCACGGTGTGGGCGCTGGGGGAGGGGTATGCGGCGTTCAAGGACGCCGACCCCCAGTTCGCGTCGTTCCTGCAGGACCGTCTGCACCTGGCGCTCGCCTCGCTGAACAGGCAGTCGTTGGCGAGGTACGGCACCTTCGACCTGGCCGACGGCGTGCCGGTACCGGCCTGGCTGGTCAATGCCGGGGCGGACGCCTCGGCGGAGGCGGTGCTCGGTCTCGCGGCCTACGTCAAGGCTGCCCCGGCCGACGTCGACGCCAGGACCGCGATGGGCCGGCTCAGCGAAGGCATCGCCGCCATGTCGTCCGGGTCGGTGAACCACTGGCCGTTCGGGGCGATCCTGCCGTGGAGCAAGTCGCAGACGTTCTGGCACGCGTGGGGCGGGATGGCTCCGGCCGCGGTCGCGACGGCGTCCGTCGTGCTGCACCGGCCCGACCTCCTCCTCGCCGCGGTCAAGGATGCTGCCCAGTTCACGCCGCAGCTGCTGGCCGCGGGCGGTCCGGACAACCTCTGGTCGCCGACGCCGGGGGACGCCCAGATCGCCTACGGCGCGGACTCGCGCGTCGAGAGCCTGGTGGCCACCGCGAAGGCGGCGAATGCTCCCGGGCTCCTGGACGTGGCCGCCGTGGCGGCCGGGTGGTTCTTCGGT
>DAIPJR010000254.1:0-1307 GCA_036770165.1 Actinomycetes bacterium
GGCGGCCAGGTAGCCCCGCCAGCCGCCGAACCGGGTGATGTCCAGCGCGGTCGGGTCGGCCAGCACTGACGCGTCGGCCACGAAACCGATCTCGGACCTGCCGTCGGCCAGCAGCACCCGACCAAGGCAGACGGACTCCGCTGCGGCGGAGAGGATCTCGCCGAGGGTGGCCGACGGGAGTACCCAGGTTTCCACCTCGATGGGGGCGCCGCCGGAGTCCACCCGCACCAGCGCGGGCACCGGGGCCGCACCGCCGGCACGCAGCAGTCGATAGCTGGGCGCGGTGAACGTCCGGGAGTCCAGCACGCCGCCGCGCCTGGTCAGATCCGTACTGCGGGGCTGATCGGACAGGTGATGCCCCACCACGACGAGGGTCGTGATCGCCTCGGTGGCCGGTCGGGGTGACGTCGAGGGGATCACCGCATCTGCGGGACGCGCTTCGCCGGCCAGCGCCGCATCGAGTCCGCAGATGCCACCTCGGCTGCGGCGCTGGACAGCTTCGAGCTGCCGGACGAGTTCAAGAACCTCCTGCCCCCGGGCTGAGTCCCGCCCTCTTTGGCACCTGTCCGTGCCAGAGCAGGCTCTGGCACGGTCCGGCACGGACAGGTCGGGGGACCGTAGGGTTTCGTCTGCAGCGATCGGGTCTGGCACACTGGGCGGGCGAACATGGCCGCGCGGGGCCCTCTACCCCTGCGCGCCGTGTCCATCGAGGCGCCGGCTCCGCACCCCACGCGGCAGGGCGACGTCTCACCGACATCGATACCCAGGAGAAGACCCTCCCGTGGCAGTGAAGATCAAGCTCAAGCGCCTCGGCAAGATGCGCGCCCCGCAGTACCGGATCGTCGTCGCCGACGCCCGCGCCAAGCGTGACGGCCGGGCGATCGAGGAGATCGGCCACTACCACCCCAAGGAGCACCCCTCGTTCATCGAGGTCAACTCCGCGCGGGTGCAGTACTGGCTCGGCGTCGGCGCCCAGCCGACGGAGGCCGTCGCCGCCATCCTCAAGGTGACCGGCGACTGGCAGACGTTCAAGGGTCTGCCGGGCGGCGAAGGCACGCTGCAGCACGCGGCGCCCAAGGTCGACAAGCGCGCCGTCTTCGAGGCGGCAGCCAAGGAGTCGGCCGACGAGCCGAAGGCCGAGGCGATCACGCCGCGCGCCAGGAAGGCTGCGGCTCCGAAGGTCGAGGCTGCTCCCGAGGTTGTGGCCGCTCCCGAGGCTGCTGCGGCTGAGGCAGCTCCTGAAGCGGAGGCTGCTCCCGAGGCTGCTGCGGCTGAGGCAGCTCCTGAAGCGGAGGCTGCTCCCGAGG
>DAIPJR010000254.1:1407-3065 GCA_036770165.1 Actinomycetes bacterium
CTGCTGCGGCTGAGGCAGCTCCTGAGGCGGAGGCTGCTGTCGAGGCAGCTCCCGAGCCCGAGCAGGCCTGATGGACGACGAGGCTCTCGAGCACCTCGTCAAGGGCATCGTCGAGCACCCCGACGACGTGGTCGTGCGCCCACGCACGCTGCGGCGTGGGCGGGTCCTCGAGGTACGCGTCCACCCCGACGACCTCGGCAAGGTCATCGGCCGTGGTGGCCGTACCGCCAAGGCGCTGCGCACCGTCGTCGGCGCCCTCACGCCCGGGCACGGCGTCCGCATCGACTTCGTCGACGTCGACGAGGTGCGCTGAGTTCGATGCTCCTGGTCGTCGGCCGCATCGGCCGCGCCCACGGCCTGCGTGGCGAGGTCCTCGTCGACGTACGCACCGACGAGCCCGAGGCCCGAATGGCGCCGGGGGCGGTCCTCCTGACCGACCCTTCGACCGCCGGGCCTTTGACGGTCGCGGACGGCCGAGTGCACAGCGGCCGCCTGCTGCTGCACTTCGCCGGGGTCGCGGACCGTACCGCAGCCGAGGCGCTGCGTGGTGTCCTGCTGCTCGCCGAGGTCGACCCGGAGGCGCGGCCGGACGACGACGACGAGTGGTACGACCACCAGCTCGTCGGTCTCGACGCGGTACGAGCCGACGGGACGCCCCTCGGTGAGGTACGCGAGGTGCTGCACCTGCCCGGGCACGACGTCCTGGCCGTGACCACTTCCGACGGCCGCGAGGTCCTCGTACCCTTCGTGACCGAGATCGTCCCCGAGGTCGACGTGGCGGCCAATCGCCTCGTGGTCACGCCGCCGCCGGGGCTGCTCGAGGATCTCGAGGAGGGCTGAGCCGTGCGGGTCGACGTCGTCACGATCTTCCCTGAATACCTTGCGCCCCTCGGGCTCTCGCTGATCGGCAAGGCGCGCGACGCCGGCCTGCTGGACGTGCGCGTCCACGACCTTCGCGAGCACGCCGCGGACCGGCATCGGACGGTGGACGACACGCCGTACGGCGGTGGGGCCGGCATGGTCCTGCGGCCGGAGCCTTGGGGGCTCGCCCTCGACGCCCTCGCCGCCGACGCGGACGCGGCGGGGAGCGCGCGGCCACGGCTGCTGGTCCCCACGCCCGGCGGGCGACGGTTCACCCAGGCATGCGCCGAGGAGCTGGCGCTCGAGCCGTGGCTGGCGTTCGCCTGCGGGCGGTACGAGGGCATCGACCGCAGGGTCGTGGAGGAGGCCGCCGAACGGTTCGTCGTCGACGAGGTCTCCTTGGGCGACTACGTGCTCGGGGGCGGCGAGGTCGCGGCGCTCGTCGTCATGGAAGCGGTGGCGCGCCTGCTGCCCGGCGTGATCGGCAACAGCGACTCGCTGGTCGAGGAGTCGCACGTCAGCGGCCTGCTGGAGTACCCCGTCTACACCAAGCCGGCGAGCTGGCGCGGGCGCGACGTGCCCGAGGTGCTGCTGTCCGGCAACCACGCCGTGATCGCCCGCTGGCGCCGCGACGAGGCCTTGCGGCGGACCGCTCGCGTCCGCCCGGACCTGCTCCGGCGGCTGGAGCCCGCGGACCTCGACCGCGCCGATCTCGATCTGCTGGCCACGCTCGGGTGGGTGCTCGGCGCGGACGGCGCGTTTTCGCCGGTCGACCCGGCTGTGCCAGACTAGGCGGG
>DAIPJR010000058.1:0-2215 GCA_036770165.1 Actinomycetes bacterium
ACTCGGCCCTGCTGGGCGGACGCAGCGGGCAGGGCTTCTACCAGATGATGGACGGCGTCGAGGTGGGCCGCGTCAACGTGGCCGCCCGGGCCTGCGGGGTGGCGCAGCGCGCCTTCGAGCTGGGCATCGCCTACGCGCAGCAGCGGGTCACGTTCGGCAAGGTCATCGCCGAGCACCAGGCCGTCGCGTTCCGCCTCGCGGACATGGCCACCAAGGTCGAGGCGGCGCACCAGATGATGATCATGGCGGCGCGCAAGAAGGACTCGGGGGAGCGGAACGACCTCGAGGCCGGCATGGCGAAGTACCTCGCCAGCGAGTACTGCCGCGACGTCGTCGAGGACTCGTTCCGCATCCACGGCGGCTACGGCTACTCCAAGGAGTACGAGATCGAACGGCTCTACCGCGAGGCACCCATGCTGCTGATCGGCGAGGGTACGGCCGACATCCAGCGCATGATCATCGGGCGCCGTCTGCTCGAGGACTACAAGCTGAGGACGTGACCGTCCACGCGGTCCGTCCCGTACGAGGAGGCAATTGATGGCGCAGCAGTTCTCCGCATCCGACCTGCCCGGGCAGCACGGGCAGCAGCCGGTGCAGAACCGGCCGATGGTTGCCAGCTACAAGACGTACGCGGAGGCGCAGCGAGCCGTGGACTTCCTGTCGGACAACAAGTTCCCGGTCGAGAACGTCGGCATCGTGGGCAGCGACCTCAAGATGGCCGAGACGGTGCTGGGTCGGCTGGACTGGGGCCGCGCCGCCGCGGGCGGGGTCGCGTCGGGCGCCTGGTTCGGCGTCTTCGTCGGGCTGCTGCTCAGCCTGTTCGCCAAGAGCGGCACGAGCTCGCTGGGGCTGGTCCTGGTCGGGCTGCTCTTCGGTGCCGTGTTCGGGCTGATCTTCGGCGTCGTCGGCTACGCCCTCACGGGCGGCCGCCGTGACTTCACCTCCCGCAGCCAGATCGTCGCCAGCACGTACGACGTCGTGTGCTCGTGGCCGAAGTTCGAGGAGGCCAAGGCGGTCCTCGCCCGCCTGGACGCGTGACCGACGACCTCCTGGGCGCCGTGGAAACGCATCTCGTCGCCGCTCTGGGCGAGGTCGAGGGGCGCGCCGCGGTGACCTTCGTCGGGACCGAACGGGTCGAGGTGCTGCGGTTCGCTGGACCCGGCGTCGTGAGGTACGCGACGCTCGGGATGTCCCGGCACCCGATGACGGACCCGACCGAGGTCGCACCGGACGTCCACGCGGGTCCGCGAGCCGAGCTCGTCCTGACGCTGAGCGTGGCTCGCGACGACGTGTTCCGGCACCTGGCCGTCCTCGCGATGGCGCCGTTCGTCGAGGGCGTCGTCGTCCGCGCCGGCGCCTCCCTGGACCTCACCGAGCCGCTGTGGGTGGGCGCCGGCTTCGGGGCGGTGCTCGTCGGTGAGCCGGGCGGGCTGGTCCCCGACCACCTCGGGGTCCAGTTCTTGCCCCTGCTGCCGATGACCGCTGCCGAGGCTGCGTGGAAGCGGGTCCACGGCGCTGCCGCGCTCGAGGAGCGCTGGCTCGCGGCAGGCACCGATCTGCGCGACCCGGCGCGACCCGCGGTGGCGCTGTCGTGACGGCGCCCGGCGACGGTGCGCTGGCGTGGTACCTGCGCAGCCAGGCCGACTACTGCGCGACGCACGGTTCGCCGATGTACGGCGTCCTCGGACGCGCGCTCGCCGAGGACGTCGAGGCCGGCGGCATCACCGCCGACCTGCTCGACCGCTGGACCGGCCCGGAGGTGTCCGCGTCGACCGTCGCCGCGGAGGTTCCTGCCCTGCGGCTGCTCGGCGGGCTGCACCGCCTCGTGCTGGCGCGCGACGCCCCGGAGCTGGCCCTCTACTACCCGAGCGTCGGAGGGGAAGCTGACGTCCACGGCGCCTGGCCGGTGCTGCAGTCGACCATGCGCGAGCACCGGGCGGTGCTGCGCGCGGGCGTGGCGAAGGCGCCGCAGACCAACGAGGTCGGCCGGTCGGCCCCGCTGCTCGGCGGGCTGCGGCACGTCGCCGCTTGGTCCGGCGGCCGTCCCGTACGTCTCTTCGAGATCGGTGCCAGTGGCGGCCTCAACCTGCGCGTCGACCTGCTGCCGGTCGGTCCCGGGCAGGCGATCGACTCGCCGCTGCCCCTGCCCGACGCGCCCTGGTTCGACGTGGTCGAGCGGATCGGCGGCGACCTCCACCCGGTGGATCCGACGACG
>DAIPJR010000058.1:2315-9027 GCA_036770165.1 Actinomycetes bacterium
GTTCGACGTGGTCGAGCGGATCGGCGGCGACCTCCACCCGGTGGATCCGACGACGACCGAGGGGCGCCTGACGCTGACCTCGTACGTGTGGCCCGATGACGCGCACCGGCTGGAACGGTTGCGGGCCGCCCTCGTCGTCGCCCAGAAGAAGCCGGCTCAGCTGCTGCAGATCGGGGCCGGCGACCTCGTCGAGTCGATCGAGCTGCGGCCCGGGACGGTCACGGTGCTGTGGCACTCGGTCATGTGGCAGTACGTCTCCGACGCTGAGCGGCTGAGGACGACCGCCGCCATCGAGCGGCTGGCGGGGGAGGCGACGCCGGTGGCGAGGTTCGCGCACATCCGGTTCGAGATGGGGGCCGATCTGGCGCCGGGAAGCCCCTGGCACCACGAGGTCCGCTTGTCGACCTGGCCGGGCGGGACCGAACGGCTGCTGGGCCGCGCGCCGGCCCACGGGGTACCCGTCGACTGGCTGGACACCCCTTAGGTGGACGATTGTGGGCACTAGATCAAACCGATCGCACAGCTGAGGACGGGTGACCATGCAGTTCGGGCGCTACTACGAGGAGTTCGAGGTCGGTGCGGTCTACAAGCACTGGCCCGGCAAGACGGTGACCGAGTATGACGACCACCTGTTCTGCCTGCTGACGATGAACCATCATCCGCTGCACCTGGACGCGCACTACGCCCAGGAGTCGACCGATTTCGGCAAGAACGTGGTGGTGGGCAACTACGTCTACTCGCTGCTGCTGGGCATGTCGGTGCCCGACGTGAGCGGCAAGGCGATCGCCAACCTGGAGGTCGAGTCGCTGCGGCACGTGGCTCCGACGTTCCACGGGGACACGATCTACGGAGAGACGACCGTGCTGGAGAAGACCGAGTCGAGGTCCAAGGACGATCGCGGCGTCGTGTACGTCGAGACCAAGGGCTACAACCAGGACGGCACCGTGGTCTGCGTCTTCCGCCGCAAGGTCATGGTCCCGAAGCGGTCGTACGGCGATGCGAGGGGCGGAGAGCAGCCGGGTCGGCCGCTCCCGGCCTCTTGACCTTGGGGCGTGCGGCGTCAACGCTCGTGTCATGAGGCCGGAGCCGGTGTGCCCGCGCTGTTCCGGGCGTCTCGACGCCCCCAGCCTGCGCTCCAGCGCCTGGGTCTGCCACGAGCACGGCCAGGTCCACCCCTTCCACCGCCGCACGCTCGCGCCCACGTCCGAGTCGATGGAGTGGTTGGTGGCCAGGGCCGGGGTACCCGTCTGGCTGCCCTGGCCGCTGCCGGCGGGCTGGCTCGTCACGGGTACGGCCCACGCCGGTGACGACCGTACCGGGGCGCGGGCCACGGTGGTCGCGCTGTCCGGACCGGCACCGCTGGGCGGTACCGGCGAGCTGCTGCTGATCGCCGAGGAACCGGGGATCGGGCTCGGCGCCCGGTTCGCCGGGCTTCCCGGGCCGGACGCCGGACCCCTCTCGGAGCACACCGCACCGCACGCCCGCGTGCACGCCGCCGGCCACCCGACCGCGCTCTGGAACGTCGAGGTCGACGGCGACCGGGTCGCGTACGTGGGCGAGGCGCTGGGGTTCTGGCTCTGGGCGGTGCTCTGGCCCGACACGGCCGGGCTCGTGGTCCAGGACAACCTCGCGCTCGTCGACCTGCGCGACACGGGGCACCCCCTCGACCTTCCCTTCGGCGCTCCCAGTCCCCGCCTCACCTGACCTGTCCGTGCCAGGTCACGGCCGGCCCTGATCCCACACGGACAACTCGACGCGGGACCTTCTAAGGTGTCCCGACGTGCGGAGCACGGCCGAGCAGTGCCGACGCAGGAGGAACGATGGCTGAGCAGGTTCGCGGAGTGGTGTCGCGGGAGAAGGGCGCCCCGGTGACCCTCGAGACGATCCTGGTGCCCGACCCGGGTCCGGGCGAGGCCAAGGTCAAGGTCCAGGCCTGCGGCGTCTGCCACACCGACCTGCACTACCGCGAGGGAGCGATCAACGACAGCTTCCCGTTCCTGCTGGGCCACGAGGCCGCCGGAGTCGTCGAGTCGGTCGGTGAGGGGGTCACGGACGTTGCCCCCGGTGACTACGTGATCCTCAACTGGCGGGCCGTCTGCGGAGAGTGCCGGGCCTGCCGTCGGGGGCGGCCCTGGTACTGCTTCAGCACCCACAACGCGACCCAGCCCATGACCCTCGAGGACGGCACCCCGCTGTCGCCGGCGCTGGGCATCGGCGCGTTCGCGGACAAGACGCTCGTCGCTGCAGGGCAGTGCACGAAGGTCGACCCGAAGGCGCCGCCCCAGGTGGCCGGGCTGCTCGGCTGCGGCGTGATGGCCGGCCTGGGCGCCGCCATCAACACCGGCGGGGTGACGCGGGGCGACACCGTGGCGGTCATCGGCTGCGGCGGCGTGGGTGATGCCGCGATCGCGGGAGCCCGCCTGGCCGGGGCTCGTACGATCATCGCCGTAGACGTCGACGACCGGAAGCTGGAGTGGGCCAAGGACTTCGGGGCCACGCACACCATCAACTCGACCAAAGACGACCCGGTCGCGGCGATCCGTTCGCTCACCGACGGGTTCGGCGCCGACGTGGTCGTCGACGCCGTCGGCCGACCCGAGACCTACCGGCAGGCGTTCTTCGCGCGCGACCTGGCCGGCACGGTCGTCCTGGTCGGCGTGCCCAACCCGACGGCCACGCTCGAGCTGCCGCTCATCGAGGTCTTCGGCCGCGGCGGTTCGCTGAAGTCCAGCTGGTACGGCGACTGCCTGCCGAGCCGTGACTTCCCGATGCTGATCGAGCTCTACCTCCAGGGCCGGCTCCCGCTCGACCGCTTCGTGTCCGAGACGATCGGGCTCGACGGCGTCGAGGCGGCGTTCGACAAGATGCACCACGGCGACGTCCTGCGTTCCGTCGTGGTCCTCTGAGGCGGAGCAGCTGTGGTCGCACGCATCGAGCACGTGGTCACGAGCGGCACGTTCTCGCTCGACGGCGGCACCTGGGACGTCGACAACAACGTCTGGCTGGTCGGTGACGACGACGAGGTGATCGTCGTCGACGCGGCGCACGACGCCGCCGCGATCGAGGCGGCTGTCGCCGGGCGCGCCGTGGTCGCGATCGTCTGCACGCACGGCCACGACGACCACATCGGCGCCGCCGGGACGCTCGCCGACGCGACGGGTGCGCCCCTCCTGCTGCACCCGGCTGACCAGATGCTGTGGGAGGTCGTGCACCCCGACCGCACGCCGTCGCAGCTCGCCGACGGCGACCGCCTCGAGGTGGCCGGCGTCCATGTCACCGTCCTGCACACCCCCGGCCACTCGCCCGGCGGCGTCTGCCTGCACGTACCCGCTCTCGGCGTCGTGCTCACCGGCGACACGCTCTTCCACGGTGGTCCGGGCGCAACCGGTCGCTCGTTCAGCGACTTCGGAACCATCCTCGACTCCATCCGGGAGCGGCTGCTGACGCTTCCCGCGCAGACACGCGTACTGACCGGGCACGGCGACGAGACCACGATCGGGGCCGAGGCCGCCGACTACGCCGCCTGGGTCGCGCGGGGGCACTGATGCCGGCCGACGCCGACCAGCTGCCCCTCGAGGGGATGCCTCGGCGGCTGTACTCGTGCACCCCCACGCGCCTGACCAGCTGGCTGGACTGCCCCCGCAGGTACCGGTTCAGCTACCTCGACCGGCCCACCCCGCCGAAGGGGCCGCCGTGGGCGCACAACTCCCTCGGGTCGAGCGTGCACAACGCGCTGCGGTCCTGGTGGGACCTCCCGCTCCGGCGGCGTACGCCCGAAGCGGCCGGCACGCTCGTCGAGACCGGATGGCTCACCGAGGGCTACCGCGACGACGCGCAGTCGGCGACGGTCCTCGCCAGGGCCCGCGAGATGGTCGAGCGCTACACCGGCCGCCTCGATCCGGCCGTGGAGCCGCGCGCCGTCGAGCGCACCGTGGCCACGAAGACGGAACGGTTGGCCGTCAGCGGCCGCGTCGACCGCATCGACGAGCGCGGTGGCGAGCTCGTGGTCGTCGACTACAAGACCGGTCGCCGGCCGCTCACCACCGATGACGCGCGCGGGTCGCTGGCGCTGGCGCTGTACGTGCTGGGTGCCCGCAGGACGCTGCGGGCCGACTGCCGCAGGGTCGAGCTGCACCACCTTCCGACCGGTGACGTGCTGGGGTTCGACCACACCGAGGAGTCGCTGGGACGCCACCTGCGGCGGGCGGAGTCCATCGCCGACGAGGCCTCCACCGCGGACACCGCCTATCGGGAGCTGGCCGCGACCGAGGCCGAGGCCGAGACCGAAGGGGTGGCGGGCGAGCTGGACGAGCTGTTCCCGCCGCGCCCGGGGGCGCTGTGCGGCTGGTGCGACTTCGCTCGGCACTGCCCAGAGGGCCGCGCCGCGGCGCCGTCGAGACGGTCCTGGGACGCAGTCGAGGAGCTGGTCGCTGAGTAGCTGTCGGACGGACCCCCCGTCCAGCCGACAGCTATTCGGCGTCCAGCTCCTCGGTCGCGCTCGCTGGGCTCCCCCCTCAAAGAGCCCGGCAGCACTGCTCGTACGGGATCAGGCGTCGAGCTCGAACCAGACGACCTTGCCGCCGTCGTTCTCGGTCCAGCCCCAGCGGTCGGCCAGCGTGTCGACGAGCTGGAGGCCGCGCCCGCCGGGCTCGGTCAGGTCGAAGTCGTGGCGCAGGATCGGCGGCCTCGCGGGGTCGTGGTCGTAGACCTCGACCCGGAGCCCGGCGCCGGCGCTCTGCGCGCGCAGCTCGAGCGGTGCCCGGCCGTGCAGGATCGCGTTGGTCACGAGCTCGCTCACCAGGAGCACGGCGACCTCGCCGTCCTCTTCCCCGCTGTCGCGCAGGTAGCCGGCGACGAGCCGGCGTGCCTCGGCGACCTGCTCGGGGTCCGCGCTCAGCGTGGCGCGCAGCTCCGTCATCACGGCCAATGTCCCTCCTCCGCCAGGGAGGCTAACCCGCCTGCTCGACCCGGTCCCAGAACCCCGTCAGTGCTTGCACGGTGGCTTCGGGCGACTCCGCGGCCGGTGAGTGGGCTGCTTCCGGGAAGGAGACGGTGGCCGCCCCCAGTCGTGACGCGGTTTCGGACTGAATTTCTGGGGACCATGCGTCGTCGCCGGCGCCGTACGCCACGAGCGTCGGTGGGGCCACCTTCGCGAGCTCCTCCGTACGGTCCGGCGTGGTCGCGAGGATGCGGGCCATGGCGGCCAGGCAGCCCGGGTCGTTGGTCAGGAAGCGGTGCTCCAGGAACGCGTCGACGCGGTGGTCCTCCGGCGGCTGCCAGCCGCCTTCGAGGTCCATCGCGCGCTTGATGGTCCACACCGCGGCGAGGCCGAGCTGGTCGATCCCGGCGGCCATCATGTCCAGCAGCCGGGCCTGCTCGCCGGGCAGGGCGGCGGGTCCAGAGCCGAGGAGTACGAGGGAGCGGAACCGCTGCGGCTCGGCCAGGACCGCCGCCCGCGCGACCAGCCCGCCGAACGAGTGACCGAGCAGGTGGACCGGCCGGGCGCCGATCGCCACAGCCACAGCGATCGCGTCGGCGGCGAAGGCGTCCAGGGTCCAGCCCTCGGGGCCGGCCGGACCCGGTGTCTGGTACTGGCCCCTCTGGTCGTACGCGACGACGTGGAACCCCCGCGCCGCCAGCGGCGCGAGGACGGCGACGAAGTCCTCCTTGCTCCCGGTGAAACCGGCGACGAGCAAGGCCGTGGGCCGCCCCGGATCGCCGGCCTCGAGCGCCCGGAAGGGCCCTCGGCTGGTCTCGAGCGAGCGTGCGCAGACCCCCGCGGGCAGGGCGAGGAACGGAGGGGTGCTCATCCGAGGCAGAATAGGGGAGTACGCCCAGCCGCCCGCCCCCCTCCATCGGATGGCCGTGACCCAGACTCTCGCCGTCGCCAACCAGAAGGGTGGCGTCGCCAAGACCACCACGGTGGCCTCGCTCGGTGCTGCCCTGGCCGAGAACGGCCAGCGCGTGCTCCTGGTCGACCTCGACCCCCAGGCCTGCCTGACGTTCTCGCTCGGCCTCGACCCGGAGGCCCTCGAGCTCTCGGTCCACGACGTCCTCCTCGGTCGTGTCTCGGCCGCGATGGCCATCCAGCCGACCGACGACGGCGTCGACCTCCTGCCGTCCACGATCGACCTGGCGGGCTCCGAGGCGATGCTGCTCACGCGTACCGGCCGCGAGTACGTCCTGCGTACCGCGCTCGAGGAGGTCCAGGACTCGTACGACTGGGTGCTGCTGGACTGCTCGCCGTCGCTGGGCGTCCTCACCCTGAACGCGCTCACCGCCGCCGACTCGGTGCTGATCCCGCTGCAGTGCGAGACGCTCTCGCACCGCGGCGTGGGCCAGCTGCTCGACACCGTGCGGGACGTGCAGCGCCTGACCAACCGTGGGCTGGTCGTCCTGGGCGTGCTGCCGACGCTGTACGACGGCCGGACCAACCACGCCCGGGCCGTCCTCGCCGATGTCGCCGATCGCTATGCCCTGGCCGTGCTGGAGCCGGCCATCGCGAAGTCGGTGCGGTTCGCCGAGGCACCTGCCGCGGGACGGTCCATCCTGGTGACCGCGAGCGGGTCCAAGGGTGCTGCGGCCTATCGCGAGCACGCCCGGCTGCTGCTCGACACCAAGCCCCGCGCGCCCCGCGCGGCCCGACCGGTGGGCACCCGATGACGGCGCGCAAGGATCCCGGGTTCGACCGGCTGCGCCGCCGCACGCCCGA
>DAIPJR010000058.1:9037-9495 GCA_036770165.1 Actinomycetes bacterium
CGTGGAAGCGGGCCAGGATGCTCGACACCACGGCGAAGTCGATCTCGTTCGGTGTGCCCAGGTAGGCGTCGAGAGCCGCACGCCCGACCCGCTGGACGACGTGCCCGTGGTGACCGGAGCGGTTCCCGACACCGACGGCAAGCGGGCCCTGTTCAGCGCCGCGGAGCAGCGGCCGTCCTTCGGTTCGGTGAGCCTCACCTGCTCGTCCTGCGGGGAGCGCTCGGTGGTGTCGGCACGGCAGGCGATGCGGCTCCGTGCACCTGCCGTTCGTTCGGTCGGCGCCCTGGTCGTGGATGCGCTGCCCGGCCTGCGGTCGCCGTACCTGGGTGGACGTCACCATCCAGCTCTGATCTCCGGCCCCGCCCCCCTCCTCGCGACGATCGTGAGAGATCACTGCTCCGTACGGCGTGTCGTCCAGTGATCTCTCAAGATCGACGGGAAAGTGGGGGGGTTCGCCG
>DAIPJR010000059.1:0-9487 GCA_036770165.1 Actinomycetes bacterium
ACGCACGGACAGCAGGGTGACGTTGGCGATCCCGAGGCCGCCGACGAGCAGTGCTGCGCCCTCCAGCTCGGCTCGCAGCGCGAGCACCTCGCGGACGTGCGGGTAGGGCGCGTGCGGCTCCGCGTGGAGGTCGTCTCCGTCGTCCCAGACGACGGCGAGGCCGAGGGCCGCGACCGGCGCGAACATGGCGGCCCGGGTGCCCACGACGGTGCGGACCTGGCCCCGGCGCACAGCCAGCCAGCGGCGGTAGCGCTCGGCCGGGCCGAGCTCGGCAGTGAGCACGACATGGTCACCGCCGCCGAGGCGGGCCTCGATCGCCGTCGCGACGCGGACCACGTCCCGATGGTCGGGCACCACGACGAGCACCCCGCGCCCGGCGGATCGTGCAGTCCGTGCGGCGATGGCGATCTCGTCCGGCCAGGTGGGTCCGGGCAGCGCCGTCCACACGGCTGCCGGCGCGGAGCCTGCCGCGAGGGCGCGCAGGAAGGCCGAGCCGGCCCCGTACCGGTCCCACCCGGCTTCCTCCGCGCGGTCGGGTGGCGGCGTGCTCGGACGCGCGGCCGGCGTCTCGGCCTCGACGCGGGCATGCCGTGGTGGCACCGCCAGCCGCAGGACGTCGGAGAGCGTCCCCGCGTAGCGATCAGCCACCTCGCGGGCCAGCGTCGCGATGGCGGCGGACAGCACCGGCTCGGGCGACACCACGCGGTCGAGCCGAGCCAGGCGGCCGACGTGGGCGGACTCCTCGACCCGGTCGAGCAGGTAGCCGCCCACCAGCTGGCCGGCGAACCGGACCCGGACCCGCACCCCGGGCTGCGCGGCGTCGTGCATCGACCCGGGTACGAGGTAGTCGAACGTGCGGTCCAGGTGAGCAAGGCCGAGGTCGACCGCCACCTTGGCCACCGGCCGGTCAGGCGCCGGGCCGTCGGGCGGCGTGGGCCTGGCCCGGCGGACCTTGTCGCGCACCAGCGCGAGCTGCTCGTCCCGCGGAACCGTCGTCACACCGTCCGTCCTACCAGAACGAGCCGACCCGACCACGCGCGGCGGGGCCCGGTGTGCACCGGGCGCACCGCGCGCTGGCGCTGTGGATCAGACGCCGGCTGCGGCCCGCAGGGCGTCGACGCGATCCGTACGCTCCCACGTGAAGTCAGGCAGCTGCCGCCCGAAGTGCCCGTAGGCCGCAGTCTGTGCGTAGATCGGCCGCAGCAGGTCGAGGTCGCGGATGATCGCCGCCGGCCGCAGGTCGAAGACCGTGGTCACCGCCGCCTGGATGTCGTCGTCGGACATGGTGCCGGTGCCGAACGTCTCGACAAACAGCCCCACCGGGTGCGCCTTGCCGATCGCGTAGGCCACCTGCACCTCGCACCGCTCGGCGAGCCCGGCGGCCACGACGTGCTTGGCCACCCAGCGCATCGCGTAGGCAGCCGAGCGGTCGACCTTGGACGGGTCCTTGCCCGAGAACGCCCCGCCACCGTGCCGGGCCATGCCGCCGTAGGTGTCCACGATGATCTTGCGACCGGTCAGGCCGGCGTCACCCATCGGGCCGCCGACCTCGAACCGCCCGGTCGGGTTGACCAGGACCCGGAAGCCGGAGGTGTCGATGTTCAGGCCCTCCAGCTCGGGCCGGATCACGAACTCCTCCACGTCTGGCTGCAGGAGCGTCGCCAGGTCGATGTCACCGGCGTGCTGGCTGGACACGACCACCGTGTCCAGGCGCACCGGCTTGCTGCCGTCGTACTCGATCGTGACCTGTGTCTTGCCGTCGGGACGCAGGTAGGGGATGGTGCCGTCCTTGCGGACCGCGGACAACCGCTGCGCGAGCCGGTGCGCCAGCCAGATCGGCAGCGGCATCAGCTCGGGCGTGTCCTGGCAGGCGTAGCCGAACATCAGGCCCTGGTCGCCGGCGCCCTGGCGGTCGAGCGGGTCGACGCTGCCCTCGGAGCGCTCCTCGAAGGCGTCGTCGACGCCCTGGGCGATGTCCGGGGACTGCGAGCCGATCGAGACCGACACCCCGCACGACTGCCCGTCGAAGCCCTTCTTGGACGAGTCGTAGCCGATCTCGAGGATCTTGTCGCGCACGATCGTCGGGATGTCCGCGTAGGCCGCGGTCGTCACCTCACCGGCGACGTGCACCTGGCCGGTCGTGACGAGCGTCTCCACGGCGACCCGGCTCTTCGGGTCCTCCTTGAGGAGCGCGTCCAGGATCGTGTCGCTGATCTGGTCGGCGATCTTGTCGGGGTGGCCTTCGGTGACCGACTCGGAAGTGAACAGTCGACGGGACACGATGCTCTCCTGCGCTGGTGCGTTCGGGGCCGTGCGTACTGGCCGGGGACTGCCGCCGAGTGTATCCGCCCCTCGCCGTCACCCCCGCATCCGCCGCGGCCAGCCGTCCACACCCGTCGACGGGACGCCCCCCGTCCACAGGCGCTCGGACGCTGGCCAGCCGGGCCCGGAGGCTGCCGCAGAGTGAGTTGTCGTGCCCATGTACTCCCCTCGTGCGCTCTCCGGGATCGCGAGCACCGCCGAGTTCGGGCGGTCCGGAACAGATCGCTTCGCTCTCGCCCGGAGCGCGCGTGCCGGACGAACGCACCGGGTCGGGTATGGGCTGTATTCCGCCACGCCAGCGTTCGATCCACTCGTTCTGGCCAGCCGGTACGGCGTGGTCTCGCACGCGAGCGCAGCCGCGCTCCACGGACTGGATCTGCTCGACGAAACCGCCTTGCACATCACGAGTACCCATCGGCGACGCTCCCCACCTGCGGATGTTCAGGTGCATCGGGGCCACCTTGCGCAGCACGAGGTGGTAGGCATCGGAGACATCCGGGTGACGACTCCCTTGCGGACCCTTCTCGACTGCGCGCGCTACCTGGAAGAGCCCGCTGCAGTCGTCCTCGCGGACTCTGCACTGCGGAAGCACCAAGTGTCGCTGCCTGAGCTCTGGGCAGAGGCACGCCGGTGCGCCGGGCCTGGCTCGGCTCGCGTCCGGCGCGTGGTGTGCCTCGCGAACGTGGCGTCGGAATCGGCCCTCGAGACGCTCGCGCGCCTGCTGTTCGCGGCCCATGGACTGCACCCGAAGCTCCAGGTGGTGATCACCGACGCGCACGGCTTCGTCGCCCGGGTGGACTTCCTGTTCGAGGCGGAGCGCTTGGTGGTCGAGGCGGACGGCCACGCACACCACAGCGACCGGGCCTCATTCCAGCGGGACCGGCAGCGGTGCAACGCGTTGGTTGCCGCGGGCTACCGAGTGCTGCGCTTCTCGTGGGCGGACGTGGTCGGTCGACCCGACCACGTGGTCTCGCTGGTGCGGTCCTTGCTGGCTCCGGCGTGACCACGGCGACGCGCACACCTGGCACGCGATCGTCCCCGAAGAGAATGCAAGGGGCGGTCTGTCGAGCGCGACCACAGCGGGTCGCTACATCGCTTGGGTGCGATTGCGTGCCAACCGTGCGCCGAGGGCTGGTTCGAGCGGCCCGACGCGGGGGTCGGGGTCAGGCGAGTCGGGCGGCGACGAGGTCCCAGACCACGTCGGCCAGGGCCTCTTTGGGCCCGCGCGTCACCTCGGTCTCGCTGCCGTCGGCGCCGAGCACGACGGCCGCGTTGTCCGGCACCTCGAACCCGATCCCGTCGCCGACCTGGTTGACGACGAGGAGGTCGCAGCCCTTGGCCGCGAGCTTGGCGCGGCCGTGGTCGAGCCAGCTCAGGTCGGCGTCCCCGGTCTCGGCGGCGAACCCGACGACCACCTGCTCGGGCCGCGTCCGCGCCGCGACGAGCCCGGCCAGCACGTCCTCGGTCGGTTCCAGCACGATGGGCGCAGGCGCGCCGCCACTTTTCTTGATCTTCGAGACGGGCACCTCCGACGGCCGGAAGTCGGCCACTGCCGCCGCCATCACGACCGCGTCCGCCGACCCGGCGGCGGCGCGCACGGCGACGCCCAGCTCGGCGGCGGTGGAGACACGCACGACGTCGACCCCCGCCGGTTCGGGCAGCGAGACGTTGGCAGACACCAGGACCACCTTGGCGCCCCGGGCAGCCGCGGCCAGCGCCAGCGCGTAGCCCTGCCGACCGCTCGAGCGGTTGCCCACGTATCGCACCGGGTCGATCGGCTCCCGGGTGCCCCCCGCGGACACGACCACGGTGCGGCCGGCCAGGTCGGGCCCGGCGCTGCCCCGCGCCAGCAACCGGGCCACGAGGGCGAGGACCGCCTCGGGCTCGGGCAGCCGGCCCTTGCCGGAGTCGGCTCCGGTGAGCCGTCCGACAGCGGGCTCGACGACGACCACGCCGCGCCGGCGCAGCAGGTCGACGTTGGCCCGGGTGGCCGCGTGCTCCCACATCTCGGTGTGCATGGCCGGGACGAAGACCACCGGGCCGGTCGCCGTGAGCAGCGTGCTGGTCAGCAGGTCGTCGGCCAGGCCGTGGGCCGCCTTGGCCATGAGGTCGGCGGTGGCCGGTACGACGAGGACGAGCGTGGCCTCGCGCCCGATCCGTACGTGCGGGACCTCGTGCGCGTCGTCCCACACGTCGGAGGCGACGGGCTGGCCGGACAGGGCCGCCCAGGTGGCCGCACCGACGAAGTGCAGGGCGGCGGCCGTCGGGACCACGCGGACGGTGTGGCCGGCCTCGGTGAGCCCGCGGAGGACCTCGCAGGCCTTGTAGGCCGCGATGCCGCCGCCGACACCTAGGACGATCATGAGCCGGTCACAGCTGCGGACAGGCGGACGGCATCGGGGTGGACCGGTCGGTCAGGGCTCGATGTGCTCGAGCGAGAGCAGGCCCTCGTTGATCTCGCGCATGGCGATCGAGAGCGGCTTCTCCTGGACGTGCGTGTCGACGAGCGGGCCGACGTACTCGAGCAGGCCCTCGCCGAGCTGGCTGTAGTACGCGTTGATCTGCCGGGCCCGCTTCGCGGAGTAGAGCACCAGGCTGTACTTCGAGTCGACCTTGGAGAGGAGCTCGTCGATCGGCGGGTTGGTGATGCCTTCGGGAGCGGCGACGGTACCGGACACGCGGAGCCTTCCGTGACGGGAGCGGTGGGCGGCGGCTGGTCAGCCTCCTCCGCTTGCGGTGATACCCATCAAGGCTACCAGTCGGGCCGCCGCGTCCTCGACGTCGTCGTTGACCAGCACGGCGTCGAACTCGGTCTGAGCGGCCAGCTCCACCTGAGCCGTGGCGAGGCGGTTCGCGATCACGTCGGCCGGCTCGGTCCCCCGCCCGACCAGCCGGCGGACCAGCTCGTCCCACGACGGCGGCGCGAGGAACACGAGGAGCGCCGCTTGCGCCGACGCGCGGACCTGGCGCGCTCCGTGCAGCTCGATCTCGAGGAGCACAGGTGTACCGGCCGCCAGCCGGTCGACGACGGGCTGCCGCGGGGTGCCGTAGAAGTGCCCGGCGAACTCCGCGTACTCCAGCAGCTCCCCGCGCTCGACCATCCCGGCGAACTCTTCCGGGCTGACGAACCAGTAGTTGACGCCGTTCGTCTCCCCCGGCCGAGGCCGGCGGGGGGTCGCCGACACCGAGAGCCAGATCTCCGGGTGGTGGTCACGGACGTACGTCGCCACGGTGCTCTTGCCCACGCCGGACGGCCCGGACAGGACCGTGAGGCGGGCGCGCTCAGGAACCGGCACCGAACTCCCGCTCGAGCGCTGCGACCTGGTTGGTGCCGAGGCCGCGGACCCGCCTGGTCTCCGCGATGCCGAGGCGAGCCATGATCTGCCGTGCCCGGACCTTGCCCACCCCGGGCATGGACTCGAGCAGCGCCGAGACCTTCATCTTCCCGATCACGTCGTTGTCGTGGCCGTCCCGGACGACAGCGAGCAGGGAGGCTCCGGAGTGCTTGAGCCGGTTCTTCACCTCGGCGCGCTCCCGCCTGGCAGCGGCCGCCTTGGCCAGGGCGTCGGCTCGTTGCTCGGGGGTGAGGGGTGGGAGCGCCACGGGGTTCCTCGCAGGTGGGGGCTTCGGGGCGTACGGATCGAAACAGTGACGATCTCCGGCGTACGGAACCTAGTGGCCGGGCCGCGACGAGAGCAACGACAACGCGCGTGCGGCGGCGCCCGGATCGGCAGCCCCCGTGATCGGCCGGCCGATGACCAGCAGGTCGGCGCCGTCGGCCAGGGCCTGCTCGGGCGTCGTGATCCGGACCTGGTCGTGCCGCTCCGCGCTGTCGCCACCGGCGGGGCGGATCCCCGGGGTGATGAGGACCACGTCGGGACCCACCTCGGCGCGGACGGCGGCCACCTCCTGCGGCGAGCAGACCAGTGCGCGTGCCCCTGCGCCCACGGCGAGGACGGCGAGCCGGCGAACGGCGTCCAGAGGCGGCCCGACGAGCCCGATCCGGTCGAGGTCGGTGGCCGAGAGCGAGGTCAGGACGGTGACGGCCGCGACCTTGGTGCCGGGCACGGCGTCGGCGGCGGCCCGGATCATCGCCGCGCCGCCGCTCGCATGCACGGTGAGGTAGGCCGGCTCGAGGGAACCGACGGCCCTCGCGGCCCCGGCGACGGTGTTCGGGATGTCGTGCAGCTTGAGGTCGAGGAAGACCTCGCGGCCGCTCGCCTCGGCGGCGACGACCACGGCCTCGGCGCCGTAGCGGCAGAACAGCTCCAGCCCCACCTTGACGGTGCGCACGTAGGGTCCGACGGCTCGCGCCCAGGACGCGGCGGTCTCGAGGTCGGGCGCGTCGAGGGCCACGGCCACCGGAGCGAGGCCTGGACGCCCGTCGACAGCTGCGGGCGTCATGCGTCGACGTCCTCGGCCTCGGCGCCCGCGAGGTCGTCGGCCGCGTCGACCAGTACGGGTGCCGGTTGGGGCCGGTGCGCGTAGCCGACCGCATCGCTCAGCCGGTCGAAGCCGTGGTCGCCGAGCTCGATCTGCAGCTCGCGCAGGACCCGGTGGGGTGCGGACGGGTCGTTGAAGATCACCGTACCGACCGCGACCGCGGAGGCCCCGGCGAGGAGGAACTCGAGGGCGTCCAGCCCGGTACGGATCCCACCCATGCCGACGATGGGGACCGTCGGAAGGGCCTCGTGCACCTGCCAGACGCAGCGCACCGCGATCGGCCGGATCGCCGGGCCGGACAGCCCGCCGGTCACCCCCGCGAGGGTGGGGCGCATCGTGTCGGTGTCGATCACGAGGCCGAGCGAGGTGTTGATCATCGCCAGGCCGTCTGCACCGGCGTCGACCACGGCGCGCGCCACGGCGACGATGTCGGTCACGTCCGGGGACAGCTTGGCGATCACCGGGATTCCGGGCGCGGTGTTCCGGCGGACCGAGCTGACGACTGCGGCGGCGGCGAGCGGGTCGCAGGCGAAGACCAGGCCGCGGTCCTCCACGTTGGGGCAGGAGATGTTGACCTCGACGGCGGTCAAGCCGTCGGTGTTGCGCAGCCGCTGGGCCAGCTTCGTGTACTCGTCGACGCTGCTCCCGGCGATGGAGACCACGGCCCGCGCGCGCCGCCGACGGAGCCAGGCGAGATCGTTGTCGACGAAGCTGTCGATGCCCGGCCCCTGGAGGCCGATCGAGTTGAGCATGCCGCTCGACGTCTCGGCCATGCGGGGCGTGGCTCGGCCGGAGCGCGGGCGCATCATGATCGACTTGGTGACCACCGCGCCGAGCTCGGTCACGTCGAAGAACTGGTCGAGCTCGCGGCCGGAGGCCGCGCACCCGGACGCGGTGAGCATCGGGTTGGGCAGCTGGACCCCGCCGAGCGACGTGCTCATGTCGACGTCGGGCAGCTCCCGGGTGCCCGGCCGCTCGGTCGTGATCCGCATGCGCGTCATCGCTTCTCCTCCGCGACGGGCGCGCCCACCGTGTCGGCGGGGACGGTACCCAGGTCGTCCCAGCGGATGCGGTCACCGCGGAAGACCGGGCCCTCGACGCACGCGCGCAGCATCCGGGTCAGGCCGTCGTCCCCGACGACCGGCAGGACGCAGGTCATGCAGACTCCGATGCCGCAGGCCATCGACTCCTCGACCGCGCACTGGCTGTGGGCGCCGTAGGCCGCCGCGATGGTGTGGACGGCCCGCAGCATCCCCATGGGACCGCAGGCGTAGACGACCTCGGCCCCGGACCGCTCGATCATCGAGGGCAGCACGTCGGTGACGCGGCCGCGCTCGCCGAGCGAGCCGTCCTCGGTCGTGATCGAGACCTGGGTCGACATCCGCTTGGCCTCGAGCGCGCCGAAGAGCCGGCCCTCGCTGGCCGCCCCGAGCACGAAGTCGACGCGGCAGCCGCGGGCGCGCAGCTGCTCGGCGAGGGAGAACAGCGGCGCGGAGCCGTAGCCGCCGCCGACCAGCGTCGCCGTCACCGGCTCCTTGGGCAGCGCGAACGGGCGCCCCAGCGGGCCGACGATGTCGACGGGGTCGTGGGCGCGCCGCTCGGCCAGCCAGGCCGTGCCCTTGCCGTGGACGGCGAAGATGATCTCGACCGTGCTGCCGTAGACGCCGCGTTCCTGCACGCGGTAGATCGAGAACGCCCGGCGCAGCAGCGTCGCCGCAGATCCGCCCCCCACCGCGACTGCGACGAAGTGCCCCGGCCGCGTGCCCTCGGAGATCCCGGGCGCCACGATCGTGAGCGCGTGGTAGTCGCCGGCCTTGCGGATGGACAGCACCTCACCGCGCACCTGGACCGGCGCCATCAGCTGTCTCCTCGTCCTGCGCGCACTGCCGCACCGTACTCCTGCAGCGGCACGACCCCGATCTCGCCCCGGATCAGCGCCTCGATGCCCTGGACGGCGGCGGAGAGCCCCTGCACGGTGGTGATGCAGGCGACGCCTTTGGTCACGGCCGCGGTCCTGATCTCGTACCCGTCCAGCCGCGAGCCGACACCGTACGGGGTGTTGATGATGAGGTCGATCTCTCCGGCGAGGATGCGCTGGACGGCGTCGAGCGTGCCGTCGTCGGGCTCGTAGTGCTTCCGGACCACCGTGGCCACGACCCCGCACCGGTACAGGACCTCGGCGGTGCCCTCGGTCGCCAGGATCTCGAAGCCGAGGTCGGCGAGCCGCTTGAGCGGGAAGACCATCGAGCGCTTGTCCCGGTTGGCGACGCTGACGAACGCCCGGCCCTTGGTCGGCAGGCCACCCTCGTAGGCGGCCATCTGCGACTTCGCGAAGGCGGTGCCGAACAGCGCGTCGATACCCATCACCTCGCCGGTGGAGCGCATCTCGGGGCCGAGCACCGTGTCCACCCCGTGGAAGCGGCCGAACGGCAGGACCGCCTCCTTGACCGAGACGGGCGCGTCGCGCCGCATGGTCCCGCCGTCGCCGGTCCGCGGCAGGAGCCCCTCGGCCCGCAGCTCGGCGACGGTCTCGCCCATCATGACGCGGGCCGCGGCCTTCGCGAGGGGTACGGCCGTCGCCTTGGAGACGAACGGCACGGTCCGCGACGCGCGCGGGTTGGCCTCCAGCACGTACAGGATGTCGCCGGCGAGGGCGTACTGGACGTTGATCAGGCCGCGCACGCCGACGCCGCGTGCGATCGCCTCGGTCGAGCGCCGGATG
>DAIPJR010000060.1:0-9461 GCA_036770165.1 Actinomycetes bacterium
ACCCCGACATCGAGGAGTTCGTCGAGACCAAGGCGCGCGAGGAGGACAAGATCCGGGCGCTGCGCGACGCCGGGTTCGAGATGGACCTCGGGGGCCGCGACATCACCAGCGTCCAGTATCAGAACGCCAACAACTCCGTCCGCGTGAGCGACGCGTTCATGCAGGCCGTCGAGGCGGGCGGCGAGTTCGGGCTGCGGGCCCGGGGCACCGGCGAGGTCATCGAAACCGTCGACGCCAAGGGTCTGTTCCACAAGATCGCGCAGGCGGCCTGGGCGTGTGCCGACCCCGGCATCCAGTACGACGACACCATCAACGACTGGCACACCAACCCCGAGACCGGCCGGATCACCGCGTCTAATCCTTGTAGCGAGTACATGAGCCTGGACAACTCCTCGTGCAACCTGGCGAGCCTCAACCTGCTCAAGTTCCTCAAGGACGACGACACCTTCGACGCCGTGACCTTTGCCAAGGCCGTCGAGGTCATCATCACCGCGATGGACATCTCCATCTGCTTCGCCGACTTCCCGACCGAGCCGATCGGTGACACCACGCGCAAGTACCGCCAGCTGGGCATCGGCTACGCCAACCTCGGCGCGCTGCTGATGGCGTCCGGGCTGGCCTACGACAGCGAAGCCGGACGGGCCTTCGCCTCGTCGGTCACCTCGCTCATGACGGGTACGGCGTACAAGCGGTCGGCCGAGCTGGCCGGGGTCGTCGGTGCCTACGAGGGCTACGCGCGCAACGCCGAGGCGCACACCCGGGTCATCCGCAAGCACGCATCGGCCAACGACGGTGTGCGTACGTTCGGGGCGTTCGACCAGCCCGTGCACCGCGAGGCGACCGCCGCGTGGGAGGCGAGCCTGGCCATCGGCGCCAAGAACGGCTGGCGCAACGCGCAGGCGTCCGTGCTGGCCCCGACCGGCACGATCGGCTTCATGATGGACTGCGACACCACCGGCATCGAGCCGGACTTCTCGCTGGTCAAGTTCAAGAAGCTGGTCGGCGGCGGGTCCATGCAGATCGTCAACCAGACGATCCCGCGGGCGCTGCGCAAGCTGGGCTACGCCGAGGAGACCATCGAGGCCATCGTCGAGCACATCGCCGAGCACGGTCACGTCATCGAGGCGCCCGGGCTCAAGCGTGAGCACTACGACGTCTTCGACTGCGCGATGGGCGAGCGGTCGATCGCGCCGATGGGGCACGTGCGGATGATGGCGGCCGCGCAGCCGTTCCTGTCCGGGGCGATCTCCAAGACCGTCAACCTGCCCGAGACTGCGACGGTCGAGGAGATCGAGGACGTCTACCTGCAGGGCTGGAAGCTCGGCCTCAAGGCGCTCGCGGTCTACCGCGACAACTGCAAGGTCGGCCAGCCGCTGTCCGACGCCAAGGCCAAGGGCGCCGACTCGGCGGTCGAGGCCGGCGGCCGAACCGTCGTCGAGTACCGCCCAACCCGGCGCCGGCTGCCCAAGTCGCGGCAGTCGCGGACGACCTCGTTCACCGTCGGCGGTGCCGAGGGCTACATGACCGCAGGTGCTTACGACGACGGCGGCCTAGGCGAGGTGTTCCTCAAGCTGGGCAAGCAGGGTTCGACCCTGGCCGGGGTGATGGACGCGTTCTCGATCGCGGTGTCGATCGGACTGCAGTACGGCGTGCCGCTGGAGACGTTCGTGTCGAAGTTCACCAACCTGCGCTTCGACCCGGCCGGCCTCACCGACGACCCCGACGTGCGGATGTCGCAGTCGATCATGGACTACATCTTCCGCCGGCTCGCCCTCGACTACATGCCGTTCGAGGAGCGGTCCGCCCTCGGCATCCACACCGCCCAGGAGCGGTCGCGGGCACTCGACACGGGCTCCTACGAGGAGATCGTCGATGCCGACGAGCTCGAGGACGAGCTCGAGACGCGGGCGCAGTCGGCCCCGGTGTCCTCGCACACGGAGTCCAACGCTGGGTCCCACGCCGGGTCCCACACGCCGGCCACCCCGACCGGTGCTGCAACGGCGCCGGCCATCGCCCAGGCAGCCCCCGCCGACGTCCACTCGTCCGCGGAGCTGATGGAGAAGTTCCTGGGTACGGCGGCCGACGCACCGATGTGCTTCACCTGCGGCACCAAGATGCGCCCGGCCGGTTCCTGCTACGTCTGCGAAGGCTGCGGGAGCACCTCCGGCTGCAGTTGATGTAGCCGGTCTCGGGTGTCCCGGCAACGGTCGTCGGGACACCGAGCAACTCTGCGGCGACCTCCCGAAGTTCTGGGAGGTCGCCGGTTGCCGTTCTACGCATCGGGTTCGGTCGCCGACCCCGGCACGGGGGCGGGCTCGCGTTCGTTGTCTCCTTGTACTTTCAGCAAGCCCTCGGACTGTCTACCGGACACGCCGCCCTCGCGCTGTGGTTCACCACTCGTCATCAGGGCGGTGCCAGCGTCAGGGTGTTCGCGCCCGCTGTGTTCGTCCTCGGTGTGGGCATGGGCCTGTGCGTCGCCAGCATCTACGACGTCGCCGTCGGCGAGGTCAAACCAGATGAGGCCGGGGGAGCGAGCGGCTCCTTTAGCGCCGTTCAGCAGCTCGCCACGGCGATCGGCTCCGCCGTGGTCACGACGATCTACTTCGACAGCCTCCCTCACGGCGCAGCACGTGCCATGGAGCTCAGCGTCACCGTCGTCGGGGTCATTGCGTTCAGCTGCACGCCTTGGTCCGACTCATGCCCCGGACCGCCGCACCGGACCCCGATCAGGCAGCAACGGCTACCTCGTAGCGCAGAGGGCGCAGGAAGATTCGTTCCCGACAGAGTGTGTGGGAGGTCGCCTTGGCGACCTCCCACACACGCTGGCTGCTCGGGGCAGTTTCAGACCGAGGACAGCTCCGCTGCGCCAACGACAGGGACGCTGGTCGCGGTGATCGGCGAGGGCTTGAAGCCCTTGAAGGCCATCCAGCTGCCGACGGAGAGCTCCCACAGAGCCACGGGGAAGGCGGCGACGGCTGCGACGCTCGAGAACTGGCCGAAGGCGCCGAACATGGTGGCGATCCCGGATGCGAGGAGCAGCGGCGCGCCGATGAGTCCGACCAGGGGGATGACGCGCGGGACCAGGCCGGACCGGTACATGAGCGAGCCGAGCAGGAGGGCGTTGACTCCGGAAAGCAGGCCTGGGCCGACGAGGTAGGCCCAGTTGTGGATCGCGACAAGTGCGTCGCCGGTGGTGGCCAGCGAGGCCGCGTCTGCCCCGCTGTGGTCCTGCCGCAAGGTCACGACGGCGAGCAGGCTGACGACGCCGACCAGGAGGGCCGAGGCTTCGAGGACCCGACTGGTCACGAAGGCGAGTGCGACACCTTCGTGCTGCCGCTTGACCACGGGGAACAGCGCGACCGCGGTGCCGATGCCGGCGAGCGCGCAGACCACGTCGAGCACGCAGCCCAGCTGCACACCGCCGTTGCTGCCGTTGCCGAGGATGTAGTGAGCGGCCAGTGCGGGGCCGTAGAGGACGCGTGCGGGGATCGAGGAGACGAAGGTGATGAGGTACATCCAGCCCGCAACGCGTGCGGTGTTCCGCAGCGCGTCGGTCCGGGCCACTGTCGTTCCAGCGGTTCGTACGGTGGTGGTCATGACGTTCTCCTGTCGTGGGTTCATGCGTGGTCGGGTTCGATGCGCGTGACCGAGACGAGCGGAAGCCCGACGTCCCGGACCTTCTGGAGCAGGCCGTGCAGTGCGGCCTGGTCGACGACCGGGCCTTGGATGACGGTGGTGCCGTCGCCTTCGTGGGTGAGGGTCAACCCGTCGAACCAGGCAGCCCATCGGGGCTCGAGGCGGCCCTTGATGCGGATCTCGTACCGGCCGGCCTCAGGCCACTGACCGCTCGGGACTGGTGTCTGGTTCATGACCGCAAGGTAGGAGCCGATGTGGTGACAGGGGATCCCCACGTGTGGTGATCGTGGTGGTGAACCTGCAGCCGCGCCCGTCAGGGTCAGGGGGTCAGCGGACGCCCTTGACCCGCAGGATGGCGCCGGCCCCGGTGATGGCGAAGGCGCCGGCGACCATGTACAGCGCACCGTAGCTGCCGCCGCCGATGGCCAGGATGACCGGCGCGAGCGCAGGGGCGATGGCGAAGGGCAACGCACCGGCGATGTTCAGCACCCCGAGATCCTTGGCGACGTGGTCCTTGTCCGGCAGCACGTCGGCGACGAGGGCGAGGTCGACGGCCATGTACGTCCCGAAGCCGAGCCCGCCGATGGCCATGCCGACGAGGAAGCCGTTGAAGGAGGTGGCCACAGCGACCACGAACATGGCCAGGCCGTACACGATCGAGGCGGTGAGGACGAAGACTTTCCGCCGGCCGGTCCGGTCGGAGAGGTTGCCGGCGAGCAGGGAAGCAGCAACGAGGACAAGGGACTGGACGAGGGTTCCGAGGAAGATCTGGTGCGGGACCTGCTTCTCGGTGCTGCCGATCTTCTGCAGCAGGTAGTACGCCTGGTACGTCGTCAGGAACGCGTACGCCAGGACGAACATGAAGCGGCTGACGAAGGCCCAGGCGAAGTCCGGGCTCGTACGCGGGTTGACGTAGAAGGTGCTGGCGAGCTCTCGCAGCGACCACCGCGTCTTGGCCGTCTCGGCCAGCAGCCGATCGTCCAGGCTGGCCGCGAAGAGCAAGATGAAGAAGCCCGCGATGGCGCAGGGTGCCATGAACATGGCGAGCTGGTTGCCGGTGAACAGCTGGACCACGAAGGTGCCGGTGACCGAGGCGATGGGCAGGCATATGCCCAGCACGCCGGACACCCGCCCGCGTTGGACGACGGGCACCTGGTCCGGCAGCACCGCGACCTGCACGGCGAGCAGCGCGTTGAAGAACAGCTGGGCGATGCACCATCCGACGAGCACGACCGCGATGCTCGGCGCCAACGCGACGACGAGGATGCCGAGGGTGCCACCCACCAGCCCGAGCACCATCCAGGGGCGCCGCATGCCCAGCCGCGAGGAGGTTCGGTCGCTCAGCCGGCCGAACAGCGGGTTGCCGAACATCGACACGAGGGCGCCGATGCCAGCGACCAGGGCCAGGCTGTCCGGTGCCTGCTTGATGCCGACAAGGGTGTTGACCTTCAACGCCAGCGTGACCAGGGCGGGTGCGAGGAACAGCAGGCAGGTGCTCGTGTACGCCAGCGTGTACAGCGTGATGAAGCCCCAGCCCACCCGCTGGACCGGCGGCGACTCCTGTCGCAGCGCCGTCGCACCCTTCCTCATCGCGAGCCCCGGGACAGCAGGTCGAGCGCTTCCGCCCGGCGGACCGCCGCGCGACGGTTGTTGACGCCGAGCTTCGCGTAGATCCTCTTGGTGTGGCTGCGCACGGTGTGCAGCGAGACGACGAGCTCGCGGGCGATCCCGGGGCCGTCCAGGTCGGTCCGGAGCAGGCGCAGCACGTCGAGCTCGCGCTCGCTGAGCGGCTCGATCAAGGACTGGGGCCCCGGCGCTGCGTCGGCCGTGCGGTCGAACGCTGTCAGCAGCCGCCGGGCGTACGGCGCGGCAGGTCCACGTCCTGCGGCCTTGGCCAGCACTGCCAGGAGCACCGCCATGGGCCGGCCCTCGTCGACGAACATGCGGACGTAGTCCTCCGGTTCGGCCAGCGCCAAGGCTCGTTCGAGGGCCGCCAGGGCCGCAGGCGCGTCGCCCTGCAGCTGGTGAGCGAGCGCCTGCTGCACGAGGATCTCGATGACGCTCCCGGTGCGCCCGCCCGCCTCGGCCGCTTCGAGCAGACGCCCGAGGAACCCGAGCGCCTGGTCGAGGGAGTGCTCGTCGGCGGATCGGGCCAGCAGCACCCTGGCCAACGTGATGTGCTCGAACTCGCGCAGGTACGAGACGTCATCGTCGACGGACAGGCCCCGCTCCTGCGCCCAGCCGAGAGCTGCACCGAGGTTCCGCTGGGCGATCCACAGCCGGGCCCGCACTGCCGCCACAGGACGTACGTCGGGGAAGTAGTCGCCGACGTAGACGCGCTGCGCCTCGTGCAGCAGCTCGAGCGCGCCGTCCAGATCCCCCTCCGCCTCGCGAAGCCGAGCCATGGCCACGCGCCAGCGGTACGGGTTCTGGGGGAGCCCGTTGTGCTCGCCGAGCTCCTGGGCCCTGAGCAGGTGCTGCGTCGCGGCCGCCAGGTCGTCGCGCTCGCGGTGGAGCTCGCTCATCCCCACGTACATGTCCGCCGTGCCCCGCAGCACGGGGCCGTCCTGCGTCGACGTGACCGCCAAGGCCCCCTCGAAGGTGCGCATCGCGTCGCGCAGGCGCCCCTGGGTGATCCGGATGTCGGCGAGCGCGAGCGCGCAGCCGTGCATGTCGGCGATGAACCCGGCCCGCTGCAGGCTGGCCATGCAGACGGAGTACATCCGGTGACCTGCCTCGAGCTGGCCGCTCGTCCAGTACACGAGGCCGAGGAGGCCAGCCGCGGCTCCACTCCCAAGATGGTCGTCCTCGGCGACGATCTCGAGCGCCCGCTCGGCATGGATCACCGTGCTGGCCGCGTCGCCGCGGGCCAGGGCCTGGGCGGCGCGGTAGACCGCGATCATGGGCGGCAGGCGAGCGAACTCGACCACGTCCACGACCACCATGGGTGCGGCCTGCTGCCCCTCGGTCGGGCCCAGCCACTGCTCGGCATCCTGCAGGAGCGCCTCGACGCCCTCGAGCTCGCCGCTGACGAGCAGCACCCCGGCATAGGCCACGCTGAGCACGGGTCGGTGGCGGAGCTCGACCTCGGGAAGCGCCTGCAGCCAGCCGCGCAGGGTCGCCTCCTGCCGGCCCCGGCGCAGGGCCGGCCAGGCCAGCTCGACGAGGTCAGCTGCTCGTGCGAAGTCCTCGGCAGCCAGCGAGTGGCGGATGGCCATGGACCGCTCGCCGTTGCGCTCGTACCACGCGCTGGCCCGCCGGTGCAGGTCCGGTACCAGGTCCGGCTGCTCGTCGAGCAGGCGAGCCTGCAGCACGTCGGCGAACAGGCGGTGGTATCGGTACCACTGGCGGCGATCGTCGAGCGGGACCAGGAACAGGTTGCCCCGGTCGAGCGTCTCCAGCATGACCTTGCCATCACCCTGGCCGGTGACGGCGTCGCAGAGGGGTCCGCTCAGCCGGCCGAGGACCGAGGTCTGCAGCAGGAAGCTCTGGGCACGGTCGGACTGACGCTGCAGCACCTCCTCGACCAGGTAGTCGACGACGTACCGGTCGTCGCCGGCGAAGCCGGAGATGAAGCCGGCGACGTCGTCTCGTCCCTGCATCGACAGGGCCGCCAGCTGGAGGGCGGCGATCCAGCCTTCCGTCCGCCCCTCCAGTGCGGCCACGTCCGTCGCCGTCAGCTGCAGACCCATCATCCCGTTGAGGTAGGCCACGGCCTCGTCAGGGGTGAAGCGCAGGGCGGCCGCACGAGCCTCCACCAGCTGGCCGCGTGCCCTCAGCAGGGCCAGCGGCAGCGGGGGATCGGCGCGGCCGGCGATCACGAGGTGCAGCCCAGGCGGCAGGTGGTCGAGCAGGAAGGCCATGGCCTCGTGCACGTCGTGCGAGTCGATGACGTGGTAGTCGTCCAGCACCAGCACGACGTCGCTCAGGGTGGCGCTGAGGTCGTTGATCAGCGTCGTGAGCACGGTCTGGATCGGGGGAGCCTGGGGTGCCTGGAGGAGGGCGAGCGCGCTCGCGCCGACCCCGGGTGCCACCGTCCGCAGCGCGGCGATCACGTACGTCCAGAACGTCGTGGGGTCGTTGTCCTCGCGGTCGAGCGACAACCACGCTCCAGACCGCTGATCAGCTCCCGCGGCTTGCTTTGCCGCCAGCCACTCCGCGAGCAGGGTCGTCTTGCCGAAGCCGGCCGGTGCCGAGACGAGCACCAGCTTGGACGCCGACCCACGATCGAGGCGCTCGCTCAGCCGCGGCCGCGGGACCAGACCGCCCTGCGACCGCGGCACGAACAGCTTCATCTCGAGCAGGGGCGCGGGCCCGACCGTCCCCTGCTGCGAGCGCGCCACGGGCGGAGTCTAGGGGCCTGCCATGATCGCAGCGGTGGGCGAGCGTGCCGCCGACCAGCCAGGAGGTGGGACGTGCGCGGTGCCGGGCTGCGGGTCGTCGTGGTGGGCTCTGGACCGAACGGGCTCACTGCCGCGGCGGTGCTCGCGCAGGCCGGCGCTGACGTCACCGTCCTGGAAGCGGCCGACACCATCGGCGGCGGTACCCGTACCAGTGACCTGACCGGCGACGGGCTGCTGCACGACCACTGCTCGGCGGTGCACCCGCTCGCCGCCGGCTCGCCCGGGCTGCGGGCGCTCGACCTCCAGCGGTACGGCCTGACCTGGTGCCAGCCGGAGGTCGACCTGGTCCACCCGCTCGACGACGGCACGGCCGGCCTACTGGTCAAGGACCTGGAGCGCACGGCCGGCCTGCTCGGGGCGGACGGGCCGAGGTGGACCCACCTCGTGAGTCCCTCGGTGGACCACCTGCCTGAGCTGCTGGGCGAGGTGCTGGGACCGCTGGCGCACGTCCCGAGGCACCCGGTGGTGCTGGCCCGCTACGGGTTGCACGCGATGCAGCCAGCCACCCGTCAGGCGCGTACGTTCGGCACGGAGCAGGCCCGGGCGATGTTCGGGGGCCTTGCCGCCCACACGATGCAGCCGCTCACCGGTCCGGGCACCGCCGCGACCGCCCTGCTGCTCGGCGCCGCCTGCCACCGGTACGGCTGGGTCGTGGCGCAAGGGGGGTCGCGCTCGATCACCGATGCCCTGGCGACCGTCGTGACCATGCACGGCGGCCGGATCGAGACCGGGGTGCTGGTGCGCAGCCTGGCCGACGTCGGTCCCTACGACGCGCTCGTGCTCAACCTGTCGCCGACCGGCGCCGCCTCGGTCCTCGGCGACGCGTTGCCGCCGCGGGTCCGTCGCGCCTTCGAGTCGTGGCGGTACGGCCCGGCCGCGTTCAAGGTCGACTTCTCGGTGCACGGCGGCGTGCCGTGGACCAACGAGACGGCCCGCCGTGCCGGCACGGTCCATCTCGGGGGGACGCTCGCCCAGGTCGTTGCCGCCGAGGCCGAGGTCGCTGCCGGCCGGATGCCGGCGCGCCCGTTCGTGCTGGTGGGGCAGCAGTACCTCGCCGACCCGTCCCGATCCCGTGCCGACCTGCACCCGCTGTGGACGTACGCACACGTGCCGCACGGATTCGAGGGGGACGCGACGGAGGCCATCGTCGGCCAGGTCGAGCGGTTCGCCCCCGGGTTCCGCGACCGGATCAGCCGGACGTTCGTACGGTCCGCGACCGAGCTCGCGCGATACAACCGCAACTACGTGGGCGGCGACATCGCGACCGGGGCGAACTCGCTGCGCCAGCTGCTGGTCCGGCCCCGGCCCTCGCTCGCGCCCTACCTCGTGGGCATCGCCGGGGTCTACCTGAGCTCGGCGGCGACGCCGCCGGGGGCTGGCGTCCACGGGATGGCCGGCTACCACGTCGCGCAGCTCGTCCTG